>JASLCO010000391.1 GCA_030146505.1 Moraxellaceae bacterium | reverse complement strand
GCGACCTCGGCGGGCAGCGTCCAGAACCCGAGCTTCCCCTTGCATGGCACCGGCTCGGCGAGGGCGCGGACGTCACATAGCACGTAGCCGACCGGCCCGAAGAACCACTTCAGCTGTGAGATCGGCATGGCGCCGTCGTGGCGAAGGCTCGGGCGCGGCCATCCCTTGGCCGTGTTCCACTCGTGGAGGTCGTACGCGTCGGCGCCTTCGGACACGATGCAGGTGTCGAGCGTCGCGACCGCGATCACCGCGCTCGTCTCGCGCGAAAGCTTGAACCACGCGCTAGGGGGCGGAGCGGTCATGATCGTGGTGTCTGGCTTGGGCTGATCGATGGTCAGGAGGTCGGAGTCGATCGCCGCGATGCGGTGGTAGACGCTCTCGTCGATCTCGCGGCTCGCGTGGATCGCGAATCGGGTCCCGACGGCGTCGCGCTTGATGATCTTGCGTGGCCGGTTCTCGACGAGCTTGATCCCGCTCGCGACAAGCCCGGCCCACGGCTGGGTGAGGGTCAGGGCTCTCACGCTGCAGCTCCCACCCGCTTGCCCGGGCAGAGCAGCCGCACATAGAGCACGTCGCCGACGAGGGCGAACCCGAGCGAGCCGATGATCGCGACGTCGTGCGTGGTGTCGCTCCACACGCCGCGCGCCTCGGGGCGCACCTCGATCAAGCGGGTGCTGCCCTTGCTGAGCGCATCGATCGTGAAGAGACTCACGCGTCACCTGCCTGCTCGTCCCAGAACGCGTCCTCGGCCGCGAGGCACCGCGAGCAGTCGCATTCGGTGCTGTCGTCGCGAACGCACGCGTCGGCGTAGAAGTCGAGCCTCTCCTTGCAGGAGGTGCAGACATCGTCGGCCCACTCGCGCCCGCGATCACCGTCCTCGCTGGCGAGGATCTGCTTGCCACACCGGGGGCACTTCATCCGACGAGCTCCGCCTCGGCCTCGGCGAGGGCCGCGTTGATCTCGGCTGCGCGCGCAGGGTCGCCGCCGCGGTCGGGATGGTGGTGTTGGATCAGCTGGCGATGCCGGCTCTTGGCGACGGCGAGCAGATCGTCAGGTGCGAGCGTCGAGAGGCTCTCCACCTCGAGGACGTCGCGCCAGTCACGCTTCGCCGGAGCGCCCGGCGGCAGCGCCGAGAAGCCGCCGATTACACGTGCGACGACGTCGGCCATGCCCCAACGCTCGAGCCCGCGCATCGCCTCGACGGACTTCGCGATCGCGGTCATGTTCTCGGCGTGGCTGAGCCAGCGGTCGCACGCGAACACGCGCTCGGCGCCGTCGAGGACGAACCACACGGCGATGCCCGGATCTGACGCGCGACCGTTCGCATAGGGCAACCCGTCGTTGCGGACCGGCAGATCGCTGGTGAGCACGGCGTTGGCCGCGCCGAGCCGCTCGAGCTCGACGAGCAGGTCGCGACGCGCCTGCGAGAAGCTGACCTGCCCGCGGTGACCGAACCGCGAGCGCATGCGCATGTCGGTACGCGTGCGAGCAAAGCCCTCGGGCCACTGCAGCGGAAATGGATCGCGCTTCATCAGAACGGCTCCAAGCTGAGCTGGCAGGGATCGAAGTTCGCGCGCACCAACTCGCCTGCCTCGTCGCGAGCCTCGAACGCGACGCGCACGGACATCGGGCCGCCGTATTGCGTCCACGAGACGACCTCTCCGGCCTTGCCGTCGAAGACGACGCGATCACCGAGCGAGAACTGCGCAAGCAGGTGGTGCTCGCCGCACCGGCCGCATGCCAGCGTGCTGCGCGCGTGCTGCGCGGTGACCGGATTCGCCGCCGCCTTCGCGATCCGGATCTCCGCCTCGACGAGGCTCGTCAGCTTGGCGATCTTCTCGTGCGCCTCGGCGAGCGCGGACTCAGCCTCGCGCGCTCGGGTCAGCGCCGCGTCCCGCTGATCGATCAGCGTTCCTAGGTTGCGGCGCGCGATCTCGTATCCCGCGCCGAGGAAGCCCGCGGCGTTGAGCACGGCAACGAGTGGATAGGCGTGCTCCGACCAGTTGAAGCCCTGTTGGCCGATGATGCTGTCGCGGATGGCGCTGATCTTCGTGAGCGCGGCGCGGAGCTGCTCGAGCTCGTCGAGCAGCGCGATCACCGTCGAGGGCGACGCGGCGGCGATGAATGCGGCGTCCGCTTCGTGCGGAAAGTGCTTGTTCATCCGCAGTAGCACGCGTTCGTGTCCCAGCCAGTGAGCGTCTTGGCTTTCGACGAAGATGTGGTGCTTCTCGACATTGCCCTGACGCCACTCGCCCGGGGTCGCCTTGCTCGCGAGATCGCGGAGCTGCTGATGGTCGATGGTCACTTCTTCCCGCCCTTCTTCGCCGCGTCCTTGGCGAGCTTGGCCTCGGCCTTCGCGGCCTCCTTGTCGCTCGCCTTGATGCGCTCGAGGTGCTTCTCGTAGTCGACGCCGAGCAGCTCGAGGCCGTCGATGAGCGCCTTGTCCTTGGCCGGGTCGATGTATGCAGTCGGCGGATCGCTAACGCTGAGTGACGCCTTCTCGTCGAGCAGGAACGTGGTCATGAGACGCGCGAAGTCGGCAAGCGTCTTCGCCTTCGCGAGCAGCGCCTCAAGGTCAGACGGCGCCCCCGCGAGCTGCACGCGGTCGGCGCGCGTGCCGATGATCGCGGACGCCAGCCAGCGCCACCAGGCGACGTCAGCGAGGTCGATGTCGTACGCGAGGTCCCACGCCTCTTCGAGGCTGGCCTTCGCGGCTCGGCCCCACTGCGTGCGCTTCTTCGCCTCCTTCTCGGCCTGGTCCTTGTACGGGTCCTTGCTCGACGACGAGCTGCTCGACGACTTCTCGGGCTTGAGCGGCTTGTCGATCTTGCCCGCCTCGCGCAGCGTCTCGATCGCCGTCTTCTTGTCGATCAGCTCGTGCCCCGCGCCCGTGAGGTCCTGCACGAGGACGTACGGCGCGTCGTCGGTGCCGACCTTCTTGCCGAGCAGCTTGCCCCAGGTCGGCGCCTTCTTCGTGCCGGCGGGTAACAGGTCCATCGGCACCGCGTCGTCGGGATCGACGTACGGCGACGTCGGGCGAACCTGCGCCGACGGGGTGAACACCTTCGCGGCGTCGGCGGCCTCGACGACCTTCACGCCGTTGTGCTCGGCGCTCGCCTTCTTGAGCTCCCACGCGGCGGTCGTCTTGCGCTCGAAGCACGGCGGGTTCGTGCACACGTCTGCGGCCGCGACGTCGGCGAAGAGCTCGGGCTGCTTGCCCGTGCGGTAGTCGCACGTCGTGCACGCGCCGGCCGTCGGGCAGAGCTGCGAGTCGGCGGTGTCGAACGTCGCGAGCTCGAGGCGAAGCATGTAGCGGCGGCGCAGGTGGATCTGCGCCTCGCGGACGGACATCGGAATGCGCGCCAATCCGTCGGGATCATCCTCGTGACTCGTGGGGAGCTGCCTGCGACCGAGTGACAGCGGGCTCGTGTCGTCGTCGAGATCCTCGAGGTGGCCCGCGTCCGTATCCTCGGGATCGAGGCTGTCGTGCGTCGTCTCGCCGAGCACGTCCTTCGTCGCCCGCTCCTGCAGCTCGACGCTCGGGATGCGCGCGATCAGTAGCGCGATCGACGCGACGAGCTCGTCGGCGAGGAACTTCTCGCGCGCGTACTCGCCGAGCGACGCGAGCTTGAGGCGCGCGTAGACGTACGCCGTCGACTTGCCGATCTTCGCGGCGATGCCGTCGACGTCATAGCCGTGCTTCGCGATCAGCTCCTCATAGCCGTCGGCCTCCTCGAGCGGGTGGACGTCGGCGCGCTGGACGTTCTCGATCACCTGGATCTCGAGGACGTCCTTGTCCGACAGCTCGCGCACGATCGCCGGGACCGTGGTGAGCTTGGCCAGCTTGGCGGCACGCCACCGACGCTCGCCGGCGACGAGCTCGTAGCGCGGCCGGCCCATGAGCGTCTCGTCGGTGGCGCGAACGGTGATCGGGTTGATCAGGCCCTTCAGCTTGATCGACTCGGCGAGCTCCTCGATCCCGAGGAAGGTCTTGCGGGGGTTGTGCGGCGAGCGGTGGATGTCGCCGATCGCGATGTCGGTGATCTGCGTGGTCATTGCTTGGGTTCCTTTGCGAGGACAACGAGGTCCCGTCCGACGACGAAGGCGTGCATCACGTAGCTGCCAGCCTGGAGGAATGCGTTGATGGCCTGCGCCGCGGACTCAGCGTCGTGGCCTGCGCCCTGGATGACGACGGCGCCGATGTTGAGGTCGGCTGGCTTCGCTTGGCTCAGCACGTGGATCCGCGGCTTCAAGCGCGCGAGCCAGGAGTCGCAGAAGCGGATGAAGTTGAGCGCACGGCGCTTCCAGTCTTCGTCGACGTCGGGATCCGTGATCTTGGACTCGACGATCCGCTTCTTCTGCCCGAGCAGCGCTTTGACCTCAAGCAGCTGCACGAGCTCGCCGGCGGAAGCCAGGGTCTCCAGCCGCGCCTCGTCGATGCGTCCGTCGATATCGAACACGGACATGGCTACGCGACCTCCTCGAGAGCGTCGGCGGCGAGATCGTGCGTATGGCCGCACGGGTTCGCGTCCCGGATCCGCTCGAGCGCGCGCTGGAACACCTCCGCGCGCTCGCGATACCGCACGACGTCCGGCTCGCGATCGTAGGGTTGGCTCAGGTCGCGCCGGATCTCCTCGCGGTCGCCACCTTCGAGCGCAGCCACCGCCTCGACGAGCAGGTGAAGCGTCTGCGTGCCGGGCCCGACGTAGTAGCCGAAGTCGGCGTCGTCGATGACGCGATCGGCAATGTAGTCGACGAGTGAGATGCACGCGTCGGGCAGCTGCGCCGCTTCGATAATCGCGTCGACGACCCACGCGTGCGGTTCGAACGGTTCCGCGTAGTACGACGGCTGGTGTCGCTTCGCCGCCTCGCGGGCGATCTCGATGGCTCGAACGCGATCCATGACTACGCGGCCTCCGTGTAGAAGACGACCGCGCACACGCAGTGGTAGGCATCATCGCTCGACTGCGTCATCACGACGTCGCGAAGCTGGAAGCCGGGGCGCTTCCTCGCGTCGTCGAGCCACCTCGTGACGTCCTCGCCGAGCCGCGCGCGCGGCCCGATCATCGTCGACGAGAACACCTTGACGCCGTTGAACGCGGACATCTACGCGGCCTCCGTCTCGACGACCTGGCCGTCGGCGATGACGATCACGCCCGGGTCGCGCGTCCCGACGCGCTCGAGCCACACCCGCTTCCCCGCGGCCGCGGCCTGCTTGGCGACCGCCTCGAGCGAGTCCTCGTCGAGCAGCGCGGCGTCGCGCACCCAAATGTCATCGAGCTGAGGCGACGCGGTGATCGCCAGCGCGAGCGACACGCGGAGGCGCTCGGCGGCCGAGGCCTGCGCGAACGGCACGTCGTGCAGCGTGACGCCGTCGTCGGTGACGGCGAGCCCCTCGACGGGCAGCGTGGCGGCGGCGAGGATCGCGGCCTTGCGCTCGTCGATCGTCGCGATCGCCTTCGTGCACGCGGCGCTGTCCTCGGCCAGCTTGTCGACGGCCTGCTGTGCCTCGGCCCGGCGCTTGTTCTGGGCCTCAGCTGCGTACACGGCGCGGTTGTGCTCGCCGGCCTTCGCGAGCTGTTCGTCGAGCTCGGCGCGACGGGGGGCGCCCGCGGTCCACGCCTCCACGACGGCCGCGACCTTCGCCTTTGCGGCGCTGCACTTCTCGGCCGCGCTCTCGGCTTCGCGGCGCGCGGTCTCCAGCGCACGGCGTTCCGTGTCGAGTTGGCGCTCGAGGTCCTCGATCGCGCGCTCGATACGCGCAACCTCGCGATCGGCGGTGATCAGTGTGGTGGTGGCCATCGCTGCCGCATTCGCGAGCCCGTCGCCGGCGCGCTGCTGCTCGGCGAGAGTGGCCTTCTCGGCGTTGAGCGCGGCGACGTCGATCGGCACCCCGACCTTCACCTCTGGCAGCCGCGCGAGCTCGCCCTCGGCCTTGGTGAGATCGCGCCCGATCTCGGTGCGACGCTCGAACGCGCGCTCGCGCTTCTTGTCGAGGTCGGCGATGCGCTCGGCATCGGGGATCAGCTTCATCAGCTGGGCGCGCTGTTCCTTCGCGGGAAGTGCGAGGAACTGCAGTGGGTCGAGGAAGCGCGCGGCGACGAGCGCGTCGAGCATCGCCTGGGGCTTCTGCACGGCGCCATCGGCGGTGCGGACCTCGAGGCTCGATCCCTTCTTCGTGATCTTGCGCGCGACGACGAGCTTGCCGCCGTCGAACTCGACGACGATCTCAGCCTCCTTCGCGCCGCGGTGGATCGGGTCGGCGGGCAGAGCCTTGCCCCCGCCGAGCGCGGCGGTGAGGGCGTCGAGCAGCGAGCTCTTGCCCTGCGCGTTCTTGCCGCCGATGAGGATGATGCTCGCGTCGGCGGGCGGGCTGATCTCGACGCTCTTGAGGCGCTTGAAATTCTCGACGGAAACGGCGGTGATGCGATGGGTCATGGTGGTCTCCTGGTGGTTCAGTCGGCGTCGACGAACAGCGGCTCGCCGCCGAACGTGATCTGTTCGGGCACGTCAAGTTCGATGTCGGCCTCGACGTAGCCGGGATAGGTGTTGGTCGCTTCGCAGGTGGTGAGCTGCTCCCACCACTGCGTGATCAGCTTCTCGGCGGCGAGGCGCGCGCGGTCCGAGATGCGCCACACGACGACGTTGTGTGGCGCGACGTTCTCGACGGCGATCACGTGGAGCTCGTCGGACTGCCGCTCGAGCGCCTGGTCGTAGAAGCCGACCTGGCAGTGGTAGTGCCGCCTCAGCGCGTCGCGCTCGAAGATGCGCGGGTGGCCGCACCGGGTGCTCTTGAGCTCGTTGAGCCGGCGTGCGGTGTGCGAGTCCGGCGTCGCCCTGCAATTCCGGCCCCCGCGCTCCCAGTGGTAGGTGCGCTCGGTGATCGCGCCGTCACCGAAGAGCAGCTCCATCGCGCGGCCGTGGCGCTTGACGGCGTCGATCACGCCGATCGCGACGCGGTACTCCTTCTCGTTCAGGATGACGGCGTTGCGCTCGTCGAAGTGCTTCTCGAAGCGCTCCCACGCCTTCCCCTGGCGGCGCCCGTCGTAGCAGACGACGGGGCGGTTGAGGAACAGGCCCGCATGCACCGCGCTGCCCATGCGGAGCGCGAGCGACTCGTCGACCTCCTCCTGGCAGCTCGCGAGGTAGTGCGCCGGCGACAGCGCGAACTGCGCGAGGCGGCTGAACCGGACCTCGAGCGTGCGCGGGTCGACGAGCTCGGGCGGCTTCCCGCGCGCCGCGTCGATCATCGCCTGCAGCTTCGCGGACTGCTCGAGGAACGCCGGCGACTCGCCGACCTTGGCGATCGTGTCGCCGAGGAGCGCGTCGATGTCCGCGTCGTTGGCGGGTGCGGGGCTAGCCATGGCGCTTCGCCTCCTCCTCGGCGATCTGCCGCTTCTCGTCCTCGGTCAGCTCGCCGTTCCAACCGCGCGGCTCGTCGGGCTGTGGTGCGTCGGCGCCGAGCCGCGTGCGCTCCTGCTCGAGATCCGCGATCTCCTGCCCGATCTCGCCTTTGCGTGCCTCGAGGTTGGCGGCGGCTTGTGCGGCGAGCTGTGCATGGCGCTCGCGATCGGGCTCGTATGGGCGGGGCCGCTTCGGAGCGATCCGTAGCGCGTCCGTCTTCTCGCGCTTGCCGCTCGACTGATCCTGATACTCGGTCTCGACGACGACGAGCTTGATCCAGCCGCGCCAGTGCTCGACGATGCCGGTGGCTGCGAGCGACTGCATCGCCTTGCAGTTGGTGGCGTTGAGCGCGAACCGCTTCTTCGCGCCGTTGAACGCCAGCCACGGCATTTCCTTCGAGGTCTTCCGCTTGCCGTCCATCTGCGCGACCTTCTCGACGCCGCTGTCGACGATCTCGAGATCGATCTCGCGCAGACCGTGCGAGAGCAGGTCCTCGGCGTAGAGCAGGTGCGGGTTGAGCCGGCGGTGGACCTGGCGCCAGTGCGTGGTCAACGGCGAGCGCTGTTGCTGCTGCGTCGACATCAGCCCACCGCTCCCTGCGCGAGCTCGGCCGTCGCACGCAGCGCCGTCTCGTCGAGCGCCACGCGGCGGTGGTGCGGACCGGTGATCGTGACGTTGACCTCGCCGAGAAGAACGTTGCCGGCGATCCACTGCGATTCCACCGCGGCGACGTCCGACAGCTTCACATCGAGCACTTCGGCGATCGACCGCGCTGCGATGTCGCTCTCGGCCTGGATGTCGATCCAGGTCAGGCCGCTGACCTTCGTGACGTAGATGCGCTCGGCGGGTACTGCCGCGTAGATGGCGGCGAGCGCCTTGATGATGTCCTTCATACTGCCTCCGTCGGAATGGGTTGGGGCGTCTCGTCGGCGTGGTCCGCCGCGAGCTGCAACTTGCGGAGCGCGATCACCTCGATCTGCCGAGTGCGTTCGCGCGTGACGTTCATGAGCGCGCCGACATCGTCGAGCGTGCGCCCGTGGTCCTCGGCGACGTCGAGCGAGCACGAGTGCTCGAGCTCCCACGGTTCGAGGGTCGGGTAGTTCAACTTGATGGACCCGGCGTCGGTGACGTCCAGGTAGAGGTGGTGGCGACAGGCGACGAAGGGGCACGGCCGGCTCGCGTCGCGACAGTCGCCGCGCGTGCGAGGGCGCGCGGCCTCGAGCTCGCGCAGCTCGTCACGGTGCGATGCTGCGTACGCGCGCGCCTCGGCCTTGCCGCCCTTGAGCTTGATCGTCTTCGCACGCGGGCCGAGGTGCGGCCGACCGATGCGGCCCGGGCGGGTGTCGGCGAGTGCCTCGTCGATGACGTTGAACAGCGACTTCTTCATCACCCGGTGCCTTCCCGACGTCGACGAGCCGCGGCTTCGATCTCGGCGAACCGGTCGCGCTTCGGAGCGGCGAACGTGGTGGGGGCGCTCCGAGGCTCGTCGTCGTCGAGCTCGTCGATCTCGTCGCTCAGCGCGGGCGCCGGCGGTGCCTCGAGCTTCGCGTGCGGCTGGCCCTTCGGTGCGCGGCCGCACGATCGCGCGTTGTGCCCCGACTGGCCGCACTTGCTGCACGCCGGTCGCGACGGAACGCGTGGGCGATCGACCTCGCCACCATCTCCATCGTCCTCGTGGGCAGTAGCGACGACAGCTCGAGAAGCAGCTGCCGGGCTCGGGTGCGCGTCATCGTGTGACGCGATCGGCGCGTCTTCAGCGGTCCGCTCTTCATCGGCTGGTGTCTCCGTGCTCTCCTCAAGCACCGTCGGCATGGGCGCGGTCGGCGACGCGAGACGAGGCACGTCGAGCGGAACGGCGAGGAGTGCGTCGACGTACGGGCGCACGGCCGCCGCGATCTCGTCGGCGAGGCGATCGACGATCGGCCTGCACGCGTCTGCAACGAGCTGCTCGACGAGTGCGCGAACGGGGTCCTCGATCGTGCTCACCGCCACCCTCCGCGCTGGCACCCGACGGTGCGATGGTCGACCACGATCGGCCGCTGCCCCGACGTGCACCAGATGCGCGCAGGGAGCGCGGGCTGGTCGGGGCAGTCGTCCTCACACGTGATCGGCGGCGTGCGGCGGAGCGTGGTCGCGCCATCGACGCGGACGCCCTCGAGGTACCAACCCGTCGGCGCGTGCAGCGTCGACGGGCGCACGAACGCGCACGCGACGAGGAAGATGACGCCGGCGATCGCCGCGAGGAACGTCTCAGCCGCCATGGTGTACCTCGCGCTGCTCGTCGATGACGCGCGGTCCGGGCCCGCGCTTCCACATCGCGTCGCGGCACGCCTCGGAGCACGCCCACACGATGTAGACGTGGTCCTCTTCACCGGGCGTGCGGTTGATCGACTCCAGGTAGAACCAGAAGTCAGGGCTTGGGTGCTCGGCGCGACGGCGCCCGTGGGCGCCGCATCCGTCGCACTGGACGACGGCATCGCCGTCGACGAGCGGGCGTGCCGGGTTGCTAGCCACGGCGCACGTTCCTCTCGACGTCACGCGCGAACGGCAGGCGCTGCTTGCGCTCCTTGCGCCACGCCCGGCGCTGGCGACGCGACATCGTCTGCGACGAGTACGGCCACGCCGCGCGCATGTGGTCGAGCGCCCAGAGCAGCAGCACGAGCAGCACGGCAACCGCGGCGAGCAGCACCAGCACGACGATCATGAGCGGGCTCACGACAGAACCTCGCTCTGCTCGAGCACCGCGATCGTTGCGTCGGTCTTGGCGGCGCGATGGAGCGCCTCGCCGACGCGCTGCAGCCGCGCCGGCACCGTCGGGTCGGGCGACTTGTGATCGCGCGCGAGCCCCTGCAGCATCAGCCCCACGAGCTCGGCGTCGTTGCCGTCGATCTCGACCATGACGCGACGGGCGCGGCACGACTGCGCGTGCAGCGCCTCGACGCGGCCGCACCTCGGGCAGCGGATCACCGGCCACCGCCCGTCGTCGGCACCGGGTAGCTCGGCACCGGCCCCTGCAGCACGCCGCCGGCCGCGAGCGGCTGCACGTCGAGCGGCTGCACGATCGTCTCGATCGCGGACGCGACCAGCACCGCCGAGCGCTGGATCACCTGCTGCGTGACGTCGAGCCCGGCTGCGCACGCCAGCGCGCGCGCCTCGTCGAGCGCCTCACCCGCGTGGGCGAGGAGGTCGAGCACCGAGTTCGTCGCCGGGCGCGGCGCTATCCGCCGCCAGTGGCGATAGTCGTGACGCAGGAACCGGTTGGCCGCTTCCCGCTCCTCGTTGCGATCTAGCTCGCGCTCACGGTCCCAATTCGCCGCGACCGCGGCGTCGTCTTGCGTTGCCATCGTGACGTCAAATTATGACGTCACGATTAGTCCGTCTATCCTAATTCGTCATTTTATGACGCTAGGGATCTCACGAGCTGCACGCGTCGCTCGATGCACGCCGCTGGCACATGGAAGCTGGAAGCGAGCTGATCGACGCGATCGAGATACGCCTCGCGCCCGGGATCGGGCGACCACCCTGCGATCGCGCGCTGAATGTCGCCGAGCGGCGCGAGGGCCTCGTCAGCGAATACATCGCACCGGAGCTCACGTTCCTGATGGAACTGCGCACACCCGGTATCGTCGGCGCCGTCGAAGATGATGTGGGCCAGCGCGTGCGCGATCGCGTGACGCTGCTCGGCCGTGGAGAGCCCGCGGCGGTACACGATGACGTGCGGCGCACGGTGCGACCTGAACGCAGACTCGTCGATGCGGACGACGTCGTGCACGCCATCGGGCAGCTCGCGCCCGGTTACCACCGTCCCCGGGAAGCACGCCTCTATCAGCCTGCGCGTGCTGTACGAGGGCCTCGACAGGCCGGCCCGGCGCCGGAGGGACGAGGCGATCGAGGTGATCGAGGCGAGGTGATCAGGGCCGACCTTCAACAACTTCATCTGGGAGCAGCTTATCGAAGCGCTCTGACCGGCTGTTCAGTGCCAGCCACTCCCGTAAGTGTTCCAATTACCTACGCTTCGGTCCCGGCTTCTTCGGGTCGCCCGGTCGATCAGCTGCAGCCGCCCTCGCCGCGCTCTCTGCGATCTCGGCGAGGGTCCGCCGCTGCTCGTCCGTCAGGTATCGCGTGTTGGGACCGCCGTAATGGAATGCGACGCGCGGTGACGGCGCGAAGGACGGCAGCGCCGGCGCATCGTCCAGGAAGGCGCCGCGGCTGCACCCATACGCCTCCGCGATCCGAGCGATCATCGGGGTCGCAGGCACGTGCTCGCCGAGCTCGTACGCTTGAAGCTCCGCGAACGGGATCCCGATCGCAAACGACGCGGCGAACTGGTCGAGCCCCAGCGCTTCGCGGAACCGAATGAGGTTCCGACGCACGACCTCGTCAGCGGGATCGAGCTTCGGGGTGGAGGGCACGACGACGACGTGCGGCGCCCACGGACCACCACCAACCGGCACCGGCGGCACGTCGCGCCCGTGAGCGACCAGCGCCTCGCGGATCGCATTCGCGCCCTTCACGCTGCGCAGCTCGTCGCCGATCTCGTTGCGCCTCACCGTGTTGGCGTCGAGGTTTGCGAGCTTCGCCATCTGCTCGCGCGTTAGCCCGAGCGCCTCGCGGTGTCGCTGCAACAGCGCGCCGTACTCGGGCGGCGGCTTGGGCGCGCTGGTCTTGCCCCGGGATCTCGCCATGTCCCCCAAACCTATCCAAGACATATGCGTCAATTTTAGACGGCTCCTTGCGCGGTAGCGTCAAAAAATGTAGCGATAGTGACGTGACACAGCCGATTCACGAGTGCGTGAAAGCGCACATCACGGCGGCGAAGCTCTCAGTCGCCGACATCGTCAAGGCGACGGGCTGGTCGGAGCAGCAGGTGCGACGGCTGCTGAATGGGAAGACCGAGCTGAGCGCGAAGGACATGGTCATCTTCGCCGGCCTCGTCGGCAAGCCGGTGGCCGAGCTCTACCCGGAGGGCTCAGCGCCGACGGAGTCCGCAGCGTGATCCCGCGCCGCGACGATCTACTCGCCGAGGAGGAGCGGCACGAAGCCGACCTCCACGCGATCCGCGCGCAGATCGAGCTGCTCGATCGCGTCGACGCGCTCGAGGAGGAGTTGGCCAACGCGACCCTGCGCGGCGAGGCGAACGAGCAGAACCTCAACGACGCGCTCGCCGAGATCGAGACGCTCAAGACCGCGGCCCGGGTCGCCGGCGAGCGCATCCGCGAACTTGAGACCGAGACCGCGACGCTGCGCACCGAGCGTGACGTCGCCCTCGACCAGCAGCACGATCTCGCCGTCCAGGTCGAGCAGCTCCGGATCAACGCCAAGCCCTACGCGTCCGCGAAGAAGTAGCTCGCGGTGCAGACGTCTACACGCGATCCCAAGGGCACCTGCCGCGACTGCGGCAAGGCCGTCGACGTCGAGAGCCCCGGCGCCCCCTCGGGCGAGGTGCGGCTCGTGGGACGCAACGGCGCCGGCGACATCGTCGAGCTGTGCCCGCGCTGCTTCATCAAGCGCGGCGCCGAGGACGCCCATGTCTTCGAGACGCGGAGGAAGCGCGCATGAAGCGCTCGAATCCAAAGCGCTCCGTGTGGTGCCCGGCTTGCCGTGAGGCCTCCACGTGAGTGCAGCGCCCGCGCAACGCGAGCACGCCCCGCTGCCGCACAACCTCGCGGCGGAGGCGTCGATCCTCGGCGGCATCCTGATCGCCAACGGGACGCTCGCCAAACTCGACGCGCTCGAGACCGACGACTTCTACGACCGGCGCCATCAGGTGGTGTTCGCCGCGATGCGCAACCTCGAGGCGCGACGCGAGCCCATCGATCCCGTCACGCTCGAGAACGAGATCGCCAAGCAGGGCAAGCTCGACGCGATCGGCGGCCCTGCGTTCTTCGGCGAGCTCGCGCTGCAGGTCCCGACGGCCGACAACGTCGTCGAGTACACGACGCTCGTCCGCAGCTATGCGCAGGTGCGTCGCGTCGCGCTCGCCGCGAGCGACATCCTGCAGCGCGCGCAGCGATGGGGCACCGAGCCCGTCGACGAGCTGGTCGCCCAGGCGAGGCGCGAGTACGAGGAGCTCGCCAAGCGCCACGTCGAGGCGACCGAGCCGATCAAGCTCTACACCGTCGGCGACGCCCTCGAGGAGCAGGCGCGATTTGCGGAACAGCCGGTCTACCCGACGCCGTTCGCTACGGTCAACGAGGCGATCGGGTTTGGTGGCCTCCTCGGCACGCAGGTCTACACGGTCGCCGCGGGAACCGGCCGCGGCAAGACGACGTTCGTCACCGAGCTCGCGGCGCACACCGCGGCGAGCGTGCCGGTGATCGTCGCGAGCTACGAGATGAAGCCCGGCTACTTCGTCGCGCGCAAGGCCGCCGGCGTCCTCGGCGTGCACTCGAACCAGATCATCCGCGGTGAGGTGTCGATGAACGCCGTGATGGCGGCGATGCCGTACGGCCGGCTGTTCTTCATGCACAAGCCGTCGCTTCGCCACCTGCGCATCGCGATCGATCGGCTCGCGCAGCGGTTCGGCGTGGCGCCGCTCGTTGTCGTCGACTACCTGCAGAAGCTCGCCGACGAGATCGCGAAGAAGCAGCAGCGCCCGGACCTCCGCATGGCCACCACCGAGGCGAGCTCCTCGCTGCTCGAGATCGCCGACGACACGGGCGTGGCGATCGCGTGTGTCAGCGCTACCGGTCGAGGCAAGGGCAAGCTCTTCCAGACGCCGCGCAAGTTCGCTCCCTATGAGCTCGTCGAGGTGAGCAAGGAGTCCGGTGCGGTCGAGTTCGACGGCGCCGGAATCATCGTGCTGTCGCTGTCCGACGAGTACGAGGACGACGAGCGCATCGCGACGATCACCGTCGCAAAAGCGCGGTTCGGCTCCGAGGTCCACATCGACGCGCGCTACAACGGTCGCCGCGGCACGTGGCGCGACCTCGGTGTCGCCGATCGCGTCGAGGGCGCGAAGACACCGCCCCCGCCGACGGAGAGCAACGACGAGCTCCGGCTGCGCATCGTGCGCTTCCTGCGCGATCACGTCGCGAAGAACAAGACCGACCTCTGCACGCGTGTGAGGGGCAACAAGAAGAAGCTCGGGCACGAGTACGACGCGCTGCTTCAGAACGGCACGATCGAGATCACGAATGGGCTCGGCGTGACCCTTAGCGAGAAGGGGCGCCAGACCCAGATGGAGGGCGTGTGAGCGACCTTTTCCAGTGGGCCGCGGAACGTTCCGGAACGTCGAGGAACGCGGAGGAACGCGCGGGCACCCAGACGACCGATTCCGCTGCGCTATCGAGCGGTTATCAGAGTTCCGGAACGTCGAGGAACGCGAAGGAACGCGACCTTCCGGAAGGCCGAGGAACGCGGCTTCCGGAATCCTGTGAGGTTCCTGCTGGTTGGGAGCCTTCCGGAAGGCGCTCCCTAAAGGGAGAGGGGGACGGAGGAACGCTCGCTGCTCCCCTGGACCCCATCTCCTCGCTTGAAGCTGCGGGGAATGGGGGCCCCCAGGAGAGCGGCGTCCCTGGTCCTACTCCGCGGATCCCAGATCGAGATCATGCGGCGGCCGAGCGGCGCGGCGGCGTGCTCAATGGCCCGGTCACGCTGCGCCCGTACCAGCACGAGGCGATCGCGGCGATCGAGCGCGAGCACGCGGCCGGTCGCCGCCGAACGCTGATCGTGATGGCGACGGGCACGGGCAAGACCACCGTGTTCGCCGAATGGGCCCGCATGCGCGTCGCGCTCGGGCGCCGACTGCTCGTGCTCGCGCACCGCACCGAGCTGCTCGAGCAGGCCGCGGCGCGCATGGCGCTGTTCGGGCTCCGTGCTGCGATCGAGCAGGCCGATCGTCGCGCGGGTCGCGCGGCCGTCGTCGTTGCGTCGGTGCAGACCCTTCGCGGCAAGCGCCTCGAGGCGTTCGATCCGAGCGCGTTCGACGTGATCATCGACGAGGCGCACCACACCAACGCGAAGGGCTACCGCGCGATCGTCGATCACTTCGCCGGCGCGCGCGTGCTCGGCGTGACCGCGACGCCCGATCGCGGCGACGGCCAGGCGCTCGGGGACGTGTTCGAGTCCTGCGCGTACCGCTTCGAGATCCGCGAGGCGATCGCGTCGGGCTTCCTCGCCAAGATCACCTGCAAGACGGTGCACGTCGACGGCGTCGACCTGTCGAGCGTGAAGACGCGCGCGGGTGACCTCGCGCAGGATCAGCTCTCGGCGATCATGGCCGAGGAACAGGCGGTGCTTGCGGCCGTCGATGCGTTGCTGCGCGAGGCCGGCGAGCGCAAGACGATCGTGTTCTGCGTCGACGTCGCGCACGCCACCGCGATTACCGATGCGATCAACCGCCACCGCGACGGCGCCGCGCGCGTCGGCTACGGCGAGCTCGGCCGCGAAGAGCGCGAGCAGATCCTCGCCGACTTCAAGGCCGACCGGTTCCAGTTCCTTGTGAACTGCCAGCTCTGGACGGAGGGCTTCGACGAGCCGTCGATCACGTGCGTCGCGACGATGCGACCCACGAAGAGCCGCGCGCTCGTCGTGCAGTGCGTCGGCCGCGGCACGCGCCTCTTCCCTGGCAAGGTCGATCTGCTGTGGCTCGACTTCGTCGGTAACGCGGGCAAGCACAAGCTCGTCGGCCCGCTCGACGCGCTCGCCGCCGGCGACGTGCCCGACGACGTGCGTCGCGAGGCTGAGCGACTCCTCGCCGAGGACGCGTGCGACGTCGACGAGGCGCTCGACGAGGCGGCTCGTCTCCTTGAGGAGCGTCGCCGCGCCGCGAAGGTCACCGCGAGCGCGCGCTACTTCGCCACCGAGGTGGATCCGTTCTTCGGCGCCGAGCTCGCGGGCGCGGAGTACCTCGGCGCCGACGCCGGTGATCCCGCGACCTACGAGGAGCGGCAGAAGCTCGTCGATCTCGGCATGAAGAAGCTCGCGACGTCGCCGCACCTGAAGAAGGGCGAGGTCATGCGGATCACCGCGGCCGCGGCGGATCGGTCCAAGCGCGGGCTGTGCTCGTACAAGCAGGCCAAGCTGCTCCGCGATCGGCTCGGCATCGACGCGCGCGAGATGAAGCGCCAGGACGCGGGCGCCCGGATTTCGATCCTCCAGCGCTGTGACTGGGACCCGGCGCGTGCACGCGCGCAGATCAAGCAGCTCGAAGCGAACGAGCTGCTCGCGAAGAACGGAGGCACGAGGTGAAGTCCATCGGCCAGAGCGACGTCACCAAGCTGCTCGCGAAGATCGCGAAGCTTGAGCAACAGCGCGACGACGCGCGCGCGAAGCTGAAGAAGCGCACGAACGTCCACGGCGGCAGCAAGGACGAGAACCGCGGCACCTGGTGCACCCCGCTCGCGTGGGCGAGGCGCGTCGGAGCGTGGTGGGTGGATCCGTTCTCCAACCCGCGGAGCCACATCGAGTCGGATCGCAGCTGTCAGCTCGAGCGCGGCGACAACGGTCTCGTAGCCAAGACGCCCGGCACCTACTTCGTGAACCCCGCGCACTGTCGATGCCGGGGGGCGGGATGGATCCACGTCAACGGCGTCGATGTGTCCTGCGATGCATGCGGCGAGCACGTGGCCGACGAGTCGACCAGCGTGTTCATCCAGCCGCCGTACGAGATCGTGCTCGACGCGATCGCGCACTACGGTCACACGCGCTTCTGCGCCCTGCTCCGATTCGATCCGTCGACGCAGTGGTTCGCGAAGCTCTATCGCCTTTCCGCGCTCGTGTGCGTGACGCGCCGGCGCATCAAGTACGAACCGCCGCCCGGCGTGAAGGCGTCGGCGCAGCCCTACCCGCACGCGCTGTTCTACCGCCGCGCCGAGGACGCGACGCCGGCAGTGTTGCGCGCGTGCATCGCCTGGAGGACGCGATGATCGAGATCTCCGATCGCACCCTCGCCGAGCTGCTCGCGAAGCGCCTTCGCGGCGCGCGCGTGCTCCGGCTTCACGTCAACGAGCTCGGCCCTGGGACGGCGAAATCGTCGAGTGCCGGGCCGCAAGCGAGGACCTCGTCGAGGCCCTCGTGCAGCTCCTGAAGAACATCGACACCGCAACCGCACCGGAGGAATAACACCATGGCACGCAAGCAAGCAGAGCTAGCAGGATTCGAGCGACAGGTCGCCAACCCGGCCGTCGAGGAACAGGCCCAACGCTTCGTCGTCGCGAACGAGACGTGGAAGCAGGCGGGCAAGAAGCGCACGCAGGAGCACCTCGGGTTGCTCGCGCAGATGCGCACGCACGGTCTCGAGCGGTACGAGTTCCCCGACGAGAACGGGGAGCTTCTCGTGGCTGAGGTCCTGACCGGCGATCCCAAGGTCGTCGTACGGAAGACCGGCGAGGCCGACATCGAGATCGGCGAGGGCGTCGAGTCCGGCGACGACACCAGCACGGGCGGCGGGCTCCTCGAGGATGCCGCGGCGCTGCAGCAGGCGAACGGCGTCGCCGAGAACGAGGACGGCGACGTGGTGCCGCCCGACGTCGCCGCGCCGAAGAAGAAGCGCGGCAGGAAGAAGGCGGTGCACTGATGGGCTCCGCGAAGATCCAGATTCAGCGATGCGAGCAGGCGGTCGGCGCTTCGATCGCGATCGTTGCCGACCCAATGCGCCCGCCGATTAGGATCGCTACGTCGATCTCACACACATCCGAGTCGTGGGCGCTGCGCAACCTCGAGCTCACCCTCGAGGCCACACTCGACGAGGTGCGCGCCGCGCGCAAGGAGGCTGACGAACGCGAATTGCCAGAGCTCCGCCGCGGCCACGCCGAGGAGATCGCGGCGCGATGATCGAGGGCGTCGACAGCAGCGAGCTCGGCGCGACCGATGCTGGTGAGGTGCGCGACACGCGCGTGCAGCTCTGCACGCGTCACCCGTGGTGCATCGAGACCGCGCATCACGGTGGCTCGTGCACGCTCAAGGACGGGCGCACGCTGTACGAGCCGCCCGAGTACGACCTGCAAAGGAACCAATGAGTGACCTGAATCGAAACGTGACCTGCGCGGCGAAATGGTGGACCGATCGCCTGCGCGATGGGCGCGGCGTTGGGCTCAACGGCGACGACTCTCGCGCGGGCGGTAACGCATATGCGATGGCGCAAGCCCATCGCATATGCGTTACCGATGAGCAGATTGCAGCGTTCGAGTCGTCGCTGCGCACGCGCATCATCGCGGCGTTCGCCGATCGCGAGTCGCCGATGTACCGCGATCCATCCGGCAACGACGACCTGTGCATAGCGACCGACTACGGCCCTGACGCGTTGCTCGCGCACGCGCTGAACGAGGCGAGCATCTGTGGACATTCGATGGCGCTGCCGTGGAAGACCGTGATGCGCGTGTCGTCGGCGCGGGTGATGGTTGCCCACGGGTATGGCGCACCCTTCGTCAACCTCGCGATCGACGAGGGAAGGCGATGATCCTCGGCATCGACACCGGCATCTCCACGTTCGGCTGGGCGCGCCTCGACGAGGAGCGGCAGACATTCATCGACCTCGGCGTCGTGGTGCAGCCCAAGCAGGGGAAGGCGCGCACGGCGTCGCTCGAGCGGGCTCGCCGCGCGAACACGCTCGCCGACGTGCTCGCCGAGAAGGCGCCGGGCTGCTCGCTGATCGTCGTCGAGCAGATGTCCTTCGGGATGCCCGGCGCGCTCGCGAAGGTGTCGATCGGCATGTCGTGGGGAATCGTGCTCGGTGTCGCCGCGACCATGCAGCCGCCGCCGCGGCTGATCACGATCGCGCCGCAGCGGTGGCAACGGCAGGTCCTCGTGCACTCGGGCAAGCGCGTCGACCAGGACAAGCTCGCACGCGTCGCCGCGGCGCACATCGTCAAGTACCACCCGCACGCCGCGAAGCAGCTCCGCGCGATCCCGAAGAAGCAACGCGTGCACGCGCTCGACGCCGCGATGATCGCGCTGTGCGGCGCGCTGCGACGCGACAAGTGCGACGAGGTTCGCGCAGCAGCGCGAGGTGCGGAGTGAGTCGTTCACCCTGCGTCCGTTGCGGGCTGTTGTTACACACTGGCGAGGGCCGCGTCCTCGTGGCGTTCTCAGTTGCCGAACTCTCGGAACTGGCAGTTGGCGCGGCCGACAAGAACGTACGGGAACGGCTGCTCTGCGCGCTCGGACTGCTCGACCAGGACGAGGAGCGGATGGCGCGCGCGACCTTGGCGGATGCAGGGATCGGATGACACACCCGTGAAGCGATCGGTGCGGCTCCGCGTGATCGGCGGCTCCATCGAGCTGCGCGAAGACGTGCCCGCCACGCGCGCCGACTGCCGCGGCGGCCCGCGGCCCTGCCCGCACGTGCGGTGCTACTGGCACCTCTGGCTCGTCGAGGGGCACGATCGCCCCGGCGCGCCGCGCCGCGGTGGAGGCGCGCGATCAAGCGAGCTGCGGCCGGTGTGGATCTGGCGATGGCCATTGCCGCCGAGCTGTGCGCTCGACGTCGCCGAGGACATCGCGGCGGACCGGGGGCCGCGAACGATCGGCCGCCACCTCGACCTCGGCCGCGAGCAGGTGCGCATGATCATCAACCGCGCGCTCGCGAAGCTGCGCGATCACAGCGGCGAGATCGACGGGGACGATGCGTCATGCGGCAAGGTCGGTGCGCAGCCGCACGATTCGAGCGAACCGCGGCGTCGCACCCCGCTCGTACCAGCCGTCGGCGGCGACCTCGACGAGGTCGCCCGGCGCGAGCGCTGACCACCGCCCGCGCGCGCTGACGACGAAGCGCTGACCGCCGTACTCGAGCTGGGCGGCCCCGCCGGCGCACGCGAGCACGCGGCAGTCGAGCGTGTCGCTCGCCTTCACCTTGCGTTTCGCCCCGCGCGCGCCGAGCCGGGCGTCGAGCCGTACCGCGACGATGCCCTCGCCGCCGCCGAGCTCGACGTGATCGCGCCACAGCGCGCGTGCCGCGGTCGTCCCGCGCGCGATCGGCACAACCGGCAGGCGCCGCACGTCCCGCGGCACCGCGCGCGTATAGCGGCCGGTGCGCGCGTCGTGCGCGTCGCCCTGGTCGTCGACCACCCACGGATTGCGCAGCCCCGCGTTCATGATCTCGACCTGCGCGTTCACGATCAGCGCGTTTCGTTCAGCGAACGCGCTCGCGGTGACGTCGCGACCATTCCACCGCGCGACGTCGAACACGTGCAGCGCGCGCCACCCGCGCATCGTCGCCGCGCGATTGCCGGCCTCGGTGTGCGCCTCGAGCTCGCCGCAGAGCACGCTGTCAGGCGCGCCGGCGAGGATCCCGATCAGGTCCGCGGCCTCGCGCAGCAACGCGCCGGATCGCGCGAGCACGTTCGCGATCCGCCCGCGCCGATCGAGCGACACGCGCGCGTAGACGCCGTCGATCTTCGGCTGCCATCCCCACGCGCGATCGTCGAGCACGAGGCCTCGCTCTGGATCGAGCCGTGTTCCCGCGCCGGCGTAGTCGGTGAGCACGATGCGAGCGTGCGGTCGTCGACGCGCGCGCGCAACGGTCGCGATCTTCACGGTGCGGCCGGCGATTCGCGAAAAGTTTTCAGGAGTTGCGGAAAAATATCTCGGGGTGGCGCCAGCTCGCGCCTCCCGCCGGGGGAACCGTGACCCCGTGTGGGTTCGCATACTTAGCCACCATTCGCATACTTAGCTCGCTCCTTGGGCCGCGAATTGTGGGCACCTGCCCGCGCACACCCGCACGCTAGGGCGCGTGAGCTGGGTACCCAGCGGCGACCGCCTGCAGTGCACGATCCACGACCCGACGGGCCAACGTCCGTTCGGTCGGCTCGAGCAATGCGTCGAGTGCGTACGGATGCGCCAGCGGCCGGTGCTCGTCGACCTCGCCGACGAGGCGCCCACGGCCGCACCTGACGGCTGCATGGCGACGGACCAGCGCGAGCGGTTGCTCACCGAGATCGCGACGTACGCGGACGCGCAGGGCCGGTCGCTCATGTCGGGCGAGACGAGCGATCGCAAGGCGGCGATCAAGCTGCTCGACGTCGCGGTCAAGGCGCATCGCGCCGCGGGCGAGCTCACGCGGACGCGCGAGCGCAAGGACTACGTGCGGCGCCTCGAGGCGACCGTGCGGAGGCTCAAGGGTGGAGGGCGGAACTGATGCGCGTGTGCTGGCTCGTACTGGCCACGGCGCTCGTCTGCGGGGGCACCGTGGAGAGTGACCTCGCGTGGCGCGAGAAGAAGGCCGAGCGCGAGCTCCAGGATGCGGTCGGCGACGTCACGTCGTACGTCGACGCGAGCGTGTTGCTCTACACCGTCGTGCGCGACCCGCGCGGCGAGGTGCTGATCGACGGCGCGCCGCCGATGCGCATCGTGAACGCCCAGCAGTTCGGCGGGCTCATCAACACGCTCGCCGACACGCCGCACCTATGCGGCTACTCCGACGATCCCCGGATCTGGTTCTGCTCGCCGCAGCAGGAGCAGATCGTCGTGCATCGCGACGAGGAGAAACTCGCGCAGCTCGTGCACGGCAGCGAGGGCGCAGGCAAGACGACGGCGATCGCGCAGTGGCTCTACTTCCGCTGGCTCGAGCTGCTCGGCGAACAGCGGTGGATCGGCATGTTCGCGCCGACGCTCAAGCGCCTCGCGTGGGTGCAGGACGAGATCAGCAAGCTCTGGCGCCCGTCGTGGGGCCGCTACGTCACGCGGCGCACGTTCGAGGGCTACGAACTCTGCGACGGCACCAAGATCCTCTTCCAGCACACGCACCAGCAGAGCGCGGCGCAGGGCTCACCGACGCAAGGCGCGAGCCTCTCGGCCGCGGCGCGCGACGAGCTGCAGGACCAGGTCGAGCAACATGCCGGCGTGCAGAGCCGCGGTCGCAAGGCGAAGCACGGCCGCTACAAGCAGATCGCGACGGCGACCGCCAAGGACGATTCCGAATGGCGCGCGCTGCAGGACACGCTGCTCTCGTCGGGCAAGTGGGTGAAGCGCAGCCTCTCGATCTACCACTCGCCATTCGTCGACCCCGCGTTCCTCGAGAACGTGAAGGGCACGATCAGCGAGCGCGAGTTCCTGCGTCGCTATGGCCGTCCCGATGGCACCGTCGAGGAGCTGCCAAGCGAGCTCCGCGTCTACTACGCGTTCCAGCGCGCGCGGAACCTCGTTGCCAACCCGCACATTGCGACCGACGTCACCGCCGCCGTGCTCAGCGATCGCGAGTCATACGTGCGGCCGGGCTCGCGCTTCACGCTGCTCGTCACGCACGATCCGGGCGTCATCTACAACACGTCGGAGATCGCGCGCCTGCTCGTGTTTCCGCGCCTGCTCACGCACCGCGAGACGCGCGTGCAACGGGTCGTGCCCGTGCCCACGTGGACCGTCGTCGGCGAGCTGCAGACCTCACAGACCACGTCGCATCAGCACGCCGCCCAGCTACGCGATCTGCTGCGCCGCAACTTCCACGTCGAGCTCCCTCACGGCGGCGCCGCGAAGGCGGCTGTGTTTGTCGACCCGCACGGCAAGGGCGAGACCGACACCGCCTACGACACGGTGTACTCCGCGTTCCAGGCCGAGCAGCTCGACGTCTTCAACCCGTCGCCGATGACCGGGCTCATTCGGCGATCGCAGCGCGTCGAGATGATGAATCGCCTGCTCGGCGACGTGGCCGACGACTGGGTCGAGGAAGTCGACGGCCAGGACTTGGCGGTCCCGCGGCTCGTCGTGTGTGTTGGCGAGGACGGTCACGCGGTCGCGCCCGTACTGGTCAAGGCGCTCGAGATGCTGAAGAAGCAACCGGGCGATCGCAACGCCGAGGGCACGCACGTGAAGAACGCGCGCGACCAGACGCACGCGCCCGCGTCGCTCGCGTACGGGCTGTGGCCGTACGAGCAGGAGGCGGTCACGCGCACGACCGTCGAGCGTGCAACCGCTGAGGCCCGTCGTATCGGGGTGCTGTGATGCGCATGCTCGCTATCGGCGTCGATGATGACAGCCCGCTCGCGGACGAGCCGTGGTTGCTGCTGTTCCTCGGCGAAGACGCGCACGTCCTGCCCGAGCGCGAGCCGATGGTGCACGAGCTCGACGTCGGCTGTTGGTGCCGCCCCAGGCTCGAGCGCCGCGATCCGTTCACCGCGCGCGCACATCCCGGCGCGCTCGTACTCCACCGCTCCGACGCACAACGCGCACGCGAGGTCTGCTGATGGCACCGCTGATCGAGCTCTACAACACGACGCACGAGAACCTCGTCGCGTGGATCTGCAGCACGTACGGCGTCGGCTCCGGCGTCGGGTTCAACAACCCGCATCGCGCGCGACGAGCTGCATGCGCGCGCCGACTACGGCTCTACCGAAACGAGCACGTCGTCGACGTGAACGCCGCCATCGACCAGATCTACGACACCGACGAGTACAAGGCGACGCTCAGGCGCTTCGTGCCGTTCGCGCTCGAGACCAACGTCTCGCAACGCATCGTCAACGAGGTCGCGTCACTCTACGACCTGCCCGCGGTCCGCATCCTGAGGGACGAGCGCCAGCGGGATCGGTTCGCGGCCGAGGTCGAGCGCACACACCTCGACGACATGATGTACGAGGCGCAGCACCTGACGATGCTCTGCGGCGAGACGCTCCTGTGGCAGTTCACGGGCGCGGACAAGCGCACCAAGCTTCGCGTCGTCACGGCGGATCTGTTCGACGCGATCCCAACGCCGGGCGACGAGCTCGCGGAGGCTGGGCTGCTGATCGATGCGGCGCCGACGACGATCTTTCAGGGCGAGGCGAAGCTCAAGCTGCCGCACTGGGAGGTCTGGGACGACACGTATCGCTACCTGATCAACGGGCAAGGACACCTCGTGCGGCGCGACGGGTTCCCGGTGAACGCGCCCATCGCGCACGGGCTCGGTCGCATCCCCGGCGTGCTCTTTCACTTCCGCGAACCGACGGTCTCGATCCTCGACGCGAGCGCGACGGCCGACATCGAGAGCGCGCATCTCGGCGTCGCGCTCCTCGAGGTGATGATCATGCGGCTCTCGAAGGCGCAGGGCGAGCAGCAGCCGGTTCTCTCGGGCCCGCTCGCCGGCCTCGTGAAGGGGCAGAGCATGAACGGCGAGAAGCCGCTGGTGCTGCCGCCCGAGGTCGTAGCGTCGATGCTCAACATGGTCACGGACCCGGAGCACTACCTCAAGGTCAAGAAGGCGAAGCTCACCGGCGTCGGGCTCACTTGGGGCATGTCGTACGAGGACGTCATGCGGGAGCAGGCGCCGACGAGCGGCCGTGAGTTCGAGGCGCGGCGCCGCAAGCTCACCGAGCTCCGCAACCAGCAGCGCCGGCGCGGTAAGCGCAACGAGCGCGCTACCGCGAGCTTGATGGGCTTCGATGCGAAGGGCATGCGTACTGACTACCAGGAGCAGGCGGTGCCGCAGGACGCGACCGAGAAGGTCTCGCTGTACGAGCAGAAGGCGAAGCTCGGCCTCGACAGCCCGATCGCGTACCTGCAGCGCGAGGATCCCGACCTGTCGCGCGCCGAGGTCGTCGATCTCCTCAAGCGCAATCTCGCCGAGTACGGCGCCTACATCACGTGGGTGCGCGCGCTGAATCTGCCGACCGACGCGAACGCGAACAACCCTGGCCAGAGCGCGGAGCAGAACGGCGCGCTCGGTGGACGCCCCGCGCAGCCGCCGAGCGATGGCGCTGCGTCTTCGCAGACGGCCGCCACCGACGGTGCGACCGCCACGGGCTGACCTCACGCGCGCGAATTGTGGGCAGTGCACGCGTCTGCAGTCGAAGGTAGAGCCTCACCTCACCCGGGGGCTACCGGGTTCACGCGCCGCGGCGCAAGCGGAGACACCAGATGAAGCAGCGACCCACGCAGCGAAGCAGCGGATCGGCACACCTCGGACGAGCGTCCGGGTTTGCCTGGATGCGCGGCCCGCTGCTCGCCCCCGAGGATGCCGGCGGTGCCGCCGGTGGCTCGTCGGGCGGCGAGTCCACGACGCCGAGCGCGCCCCAACCGGGTGCGACGACGCAGGGCACCTCGGGTACTGCACCCGGTGGCACCAGCGAGAAGCTGTTGCCGCAATCGCAGGTGAACGCCCTCGTCGCCGCAGCCCGCCGAGAGGGGCGCGAGCAAGCACAGCGCGAGCAACAGCAGCAGCCCAGGCCCCAGCCGGCGGCCGCGGCGCCACGTCACCCCGTGGCGAACAAGACCGTCCGAGACCAGATCTCCGAGCTCCGCGAGGAGAACCGGGTGATGCGCGAGCGTTCTCGCTTCGAGCGAGAGGCTTCGCGTCTCGGCATGGACGATGCTGTTACCGACAAGCTGTTCTCGCTGGCGCGCGCGACCAACGTCGCGCCCGACAACTTCGGCACGTGGCTCGGGGAAACGGCCACGCAGTTCGGAATCAAGCAGGCACCTGCGACCACCACAACCGCGGCCGACACCGCGGCAACGACTCCAGCTGCAGCAGCACCGGGGGCCCCCGTGCGGGTCGATCCGTTGCTCGCGAACAGTGGCCTCGTCGACATCTTCAACCTCACCCCGGCGCAGCTCACGGCCCTCGGGCCTTCGGGCGTGCGCGCGGAGTACGAGAAGATCCTCGCCGTCGCACAACAGCAGCAGGGAGCGCCGCCGCGGCCGAAGTTGCCGCAGAGGTAAGCCCATGACCGTCACGCAGTCCAGTTCACTCGCAGGCACCGTCTACGTGAAGACGATCGAGATGCTCGTCATCGCGTATCAGTACGACGAAGTCGTCATCACGAACCGCTTCCGGTTCAAGTCCATCGCCGACATGCAGACCTCGACCGCGGCATTCCTGCGCGAGGTGAAGAGCGCCGGCGCGATCGTGTCCGGCACGCCGGCCAACGAGACCACCGCGCTCGTGCCCGTCGAGTACCAGACCACCTCGGTCGACATCGCCGTCGGCCGCGTCGGCATGGCGCGCGAGATTACCGAGACCGCCCAGGAGGACTCGGTGCTCGGTCGCGCGCTCGACGTCAACTACCTGGTCGCGGATGCGGCCAAGCTGTACGGCGAGTACTTCGACACGACCGCGTCGGCGCTGTTCTCGACGATCACGGCCGAGGTCGGCGCCGCCGGGCAGCCGTTCGGGATCTCCGACGCGGTCTCGATGGTCGCGGCGATGCGCGCGGCGAAGGTGCGTGGTCAGCTCGTCGCGACGCTGCACGACAACCAACTCAAGCAGCTGCAGCAGGAGCAGGCGGCATCGACGTCGACGCCCTGGCAGCAGTTCTTCCAGCCCAACGCCTCCGTCGCGCAGTTCGGCGGCTGGTTCATGGGCGCGGAGATCTGGGGCTCGGGCCTCTGTCCGACCTCGAGCGGCGACCGGCTCGGCTGCTGCTTCGCGGACGGCCAGACGTCGCCGCAGTACTGCGCGTTCGGCTTCGTCGTGAAGCGCGTCCCGTCGAGCAAGACGGAGTCGAACATCCTGATGGACTCCAACCTGTGGGCGACCTTCGGTCGCTTCGGGTGGGGCGTCGTCGCCAACAACTTCGCGGTTCGCGCCCGCTCGGTGAACGGGTAAGGAGGAATGACCATGGCCGCAACCAACAAGCGACTCGAGCTCCTCAAGGAGGCGGG
>JASLCO010000367.1 GCA_030146505.1 Moraxellaceae bacterium | reverse complement strand
GTCTATCTCCAATCATGCTGCCAGCCTCTCAATCACCATTGCCAACAAGTCCAACTCCCCTACCCTGGCGACCTTGAACAGGGAGCGATCGCCATGAATGCCGCCCGGGCCTTGATGGCAACTCGGACAAAGAGGGATAACAAGAAAGTTGCCGGCACGCTGGGACATGCCCTGCCCCTCCCGGATGTGGTGAAGGGTGGCCGGCACGTCGTGATGGCCCAGGACGCGGCACAGCATGCAGCCCATGCGGGCTACTCGGTCCATGTGGCGCTTTTCGGCTTTCGTCGTCATGCGGCCTCCGCCTGTTCCTTGTGGAACATGGGAGTGAACCTGTATTTACTTACAGCGTTTTTCTCGATGTACCCCTTCTTGGCGAGGGCGGCGCGAAAGTCTTGGACAGCTTGGTTCGTGATTGCGAAGTGCCGGCATATCTCCGCCGTGCTGGGCAAAGTGTCGTTTTCCTTGAAATAAGCCCACATGAAGGCCAGCACTTCCTTCTGGCGGTTGGTGAGCGGAAGCAAGATACCTTGCAGATGCGGATTCATGCTGCCACCTGCCTATCCGGCATCAGGCCGGCCTGGTCGGCGATCTGTTCCTCTGTAAGGTCGGGCCAGTATTTCTCCGCGACGTGGCGACAGATGCCCTCCCACAGATATTGGAATTCCCCTTCATCCATGCAGTCGAAAGCGATGGACTGGGCGACGTTGACCACCAGCTTGCCGACGCCGGGCACATCAATGTCCTGCTGTTCGCAGCAGATGCCGGACTCCCGCTGGACCCGCTTGATGGCGTCGTGGCAATTCAGGCCGTGGAATGCCTCGATATGCTCCACGAGCATGATGCCGAGAGCATGTACCAGCCGGTGGAACTTCACGTTGCGGCGGTTCTTGAGATCAGCACGAACTTCATCACCCACCCGCAGGCGCTTTTCGTTCAGCAGGCGCCGATCAATAGCCGAACAGGGCACCAGCGCCTTCACGACCTCGCCGGTTTCCGGGTTCACGAGCCGCTGCGGGGTCAGGTAGATCGGCCGCGTGGACCGCTTCTTCGCGGCACTCATCCCAGATACTCCTGCAGTGTTACCCGGACTATCCCGCCCCTCACGATTTCATTGCTCATGCAGAACTGAGTAATGAACCGGTTGTCGTCTATGTCCAGAGCATCAGCCAGCCCATCCCGGCCGGCCTTGAAGGCGGCAACCAGGTTGTCGTCATCACGGCGGCGCTTGTCGTTTGGCACGAACTCCAGCAGCAGCATGATTTTTTCGGTTTCCGGGGCCTTGATGCCGGCCGCCAGCGCGAGCAGCCGGCAGTCGGTGCGGTACTTCCTTGCGAGGCGCGACCGTGTTGCCCAGTGCGTCCGGGCATTGGGGCTCAGTTCCTTGGGTGGCCAGGGCAGTTCGATCACGTCACTCTCCGGTCACTCAGGGTCACGCTGATGCGCTTGGCGAAGTCGCGATAGGACTCCCCCATCCTGGCGGTCAGTCCGACCTCACGCCCCATGCGATCGATGCCCTCGTTGCTGGTCATCCAGTTGTCGTTGCGTGGTGGCGGTGGTGGCCGGTCCTCGGGGATTTCATCCAGCCACCGGCTGCCGTTCAGGTATGTCTTCGGGGCTGGCTCAAAGCCATCCAGCCATTGCCGTGTCGGTTTCATGGCCTTGACGTGGGCGATGATCTGGTCGGCCGTGGCGTCCAGCTTTCGGCGCCGCCAGATTTCCAGGCAGGCAGCCTTGCCGACTTTGCGCTGGCTCTTCGGCCATTCCGACCAGAACTCATCGAATCGGGAAGGCGCCCGCTCCGCCGGCTTGCCCGGCGACGCTTTTGCTTCTGGTGTTGGTGGGTGGTGGGTGGTGGGTGGTGTCGAACTCACACGTTGGTCACGCGGGACTTCTTTGCTAGTAGCGTCCGTGTAACGTGTTACACCGTTGCTACTGGTATCTTGTTCGTCGTTACTCGAAGGCTGTCCCGCAGACTTCGCACGAAACGCGGCGACTCGCGCCCGGTCCTTGCCGCGCTTCTCTGCCATGCGCAGAGCGTGCTGGGTCAGCGTTTTGTGGTACAGGCGGCCATCGTTGGCCAGCTCCCAGCCGCTGAGCAGGATGTCTTTCCAAGCCGAAAACTGTTCAACAGGCATGCCGATGCGAGCTGCAATCAGGCGATCATTGTCAGGTAGAGATGCAACCGGCACCTGACGCCAGGCCATCAGCCACAGCATCAGGAGCCATGGGCGCTGCTCAGGCGAGGCGATGGCCCAAGTGTCGGACTGCTCGATCTTTTCGTAGTCGAGGTCAAGGCTCCAGCCCTTGGCCTCAAGGTCGGCAGGGTATGGTGGCTCAATCATGCCAACACCCCATCACAGAGCCCATAAGAAGACGAACAGCCGGTGCCAGTCTGAGTTGCAAAGATCAAGTCATACCGGCGGCCACCTCGATTCGTTTTGCTCCATTCGACAATCCGGCGGATACCATGCGTTTCATGGCTGATTTTCTTTCCAGCCTTAACATCGGCTTTTGCCATGGGGTCGGTGACAGCCGCAAAGAATGTTGCACTGCCACACTTGGAGGCGAGGCTGACCAGGCGCTCCCATTCCTCGATTCGCTCAACCTCTTCAGGCCAGCGCAAAGCGATTTCGCGCAGGTCATCTTTCCCGCAGTTGATGCACGGCATGCAGCCGACGCGGCTTTGCCCTTCCGTATACAGAGGGTTATTTTTCCAGCCCATGCAGGCAGATGCTTCAAACGTCGCAGACGCTGGCCATTTTATGATTGGGCGATAGTTGAAAAGGCCGCCGCCGACTTCCTCGAACTCCGGCAGATAGCGACGGGAAAGTGATTCATCGGCGCGCACACCCTGCCACGACCACACTGCATTGCCGGCATCAAGCAATGGCAAAAAGACCTGCTCAATGATGGGGTTTCGCTTCAATTCCTCAGTACAGAACTGAGCTTTTCGGGAGGGAAATCGCCCCTTCCACAAGCAAAGGTCGAGGTATGGATTCCCGGTAGGGCGAAGCACGGCAAGCGCCCGCTCAACAATCCAGTCGGGCACACCCTTTTCCGGCCACTTATCACGGATGTAGACGCGCTTCCTGGCGATCTGCTTGGCGAAATCAGCGCGGACAGTGCGGATATTCACGCCAGAGACGGCCCGGAGATATTCCAGGTGCTCGTACACTGCGGGATGCTCGTTGCCGGTGTCGGCGAACACGCCGGAGAAATTGGGAATCTCCTGCGCCACGCCCAGCGCGAGGATGGCTTGAGAGTCCTTGCCGGTGGAAATGCTGGCGATGTGATGCAATGTCATGCAACACCCCGCCACGTTTTAACAGGATGGCCATGCGTCTTGCTGGAAAGTGCCGGCTCATAGCGGCCAGTCCATTCAATGATGCCGAGACGACATGCGATGGCCGGCAGAGAACCCCAGACCTTGTGTGTGATTGGATGAGGGAGGCCCTTGCTGATGGCGAAAGCCCGGAATTGCTCAAACCGGAATACGCCGGTCTTTGCTTCCGTTGCCACGTATTGCCGCAACATATCCAGTGCCTGGGCCACCCACGTATCGCCAGCGTGCAGCAATGCGAGCTGCTGGCCTTGGGTTTTGAGGTGTTGTGCGGATTGCATGCTCATCCTCGGAATTCGTGACCTGATTCGGCATCCATGCCGCCAATCACAGGCTTAGGCATTTCGCAGTGACATGGCGTGACTGCACTGGAACCTATGTGATGTGAGTGGTGGCCGGGAGGCGTGTATCCCCGGCTTGCAACTTTTGTCAGAGCCAGTTCGCGGCAACCGCCAGCGCGTTCCTCCCCGTAGGGTTCAATGTGTCAAGCTGCAAGCTGACCGATCACCCCGGCTTCTGACTTCTGCGCCTCGCCACTGCGCTTCACCACCCACACAGCTGAACCCTTCGCCTCCTGGCTTCTCCCGTGGGAACGTGAGCACGGGGAAGGATGCAGCTGTGTGAATGCTGAAAAAGGCCGCCGGTGTCAGCGGCCTTTTTTCAATTCAGCTTTCGCCGAAATCAATCAGGCTGCCTGCGGCAACTCAATATCACCGTCGCCGCTGGCTTCGTTGTCGCCCGGAATGGATGCGATAACGCGAGACATTCGGGCCGCATCGTCGTCTTCGTCATCACCAGGGCCACGGGCCAGATAACGCTCGGCATAGGCGCCCTCGTCCACTTCTTCATCGAGGCGGTCGCGGCTGGCAATGGTGGCGGGGTGGCCGACCCCCAAGGCGACCGAGATGCAGGCGTTGATAGGGGCCGTATCCAGAGCAATCCCACCGATGGAGCCGCACAATCGCGATGCCGACGCGCTGGCGGTGGCATGCTTGGCGGTGATGGCAGTGGAAAGGGTCTGATGAGTTGCCGCCTTGTCAGCGGAGTAGCCAGCGCTTGCCGTCAGCAGCGCGGAAGGTTCGGCAGTAATGACGGGCTCCGAAAAAGCCGGAACCGACAGTGCCATGCCGAGACAAAGACCAAGAAGCAGTCGTGAACGCATAACATTTCCCTCGTGTTGCGGTTGGTGTGTGCCGTACTCTCCGAGCTGTCACGTCTGCTACCGCATGGGGCCTTTTGCGCCAGGACGTTCGGCGCGCCTACTGCCATGCCAGCCCAACACTCTCGACAGATTTCGTGCGGGGAAGCGCCTGCGGATAAATCCGCCGCTGTCACGCTAAGTTGTTCAGTAGTGGCCGGTGCTGATCCCCGGCATGAGTTCCTGCGCTCTCAGTAACGGTCTCGTTAAGTCACACTCACCGTTGTCGGCAATCACGTAGCGCATCAGCCTGCGCATTCACCACTCACGGCTGGGCTCTGGTGGGCGGCTCTATCGAATTGCTGGCCGTATCCCGACGCACGTCTGCGCCTTCTCAAAACCCATGCGTGAGTAGTGTTGGGCTTGCACCAACTCCGGCAACTCACCGCCGCCTCTCCACCAATCCGCATCCGGTTTGTGCTCTGCGCCCCGGTGCGCCTGGTGGCTGGCTTTAACCCAACGGAGCAGAGCAGGCATCGCGGCGTTGGGTTCATTGTTTGCGGGGCTTATTCCGCAGAAGTGGCGGGCTGACCTTCACAAACAAGCTTCTCCAGCGCCTCCGTCTTCGCGGCCTGGCCCTTCTGGTAATCCATCCAGTAGGCAAAGCTGGTATCGTCGTTGGGCTCTTGCTCTCCCGGCTGAACCAATTGCACGCTGGTAGCAGCGAACGGAACACCGTTGGCATCGAAGCCGCCGATGTTGATGAGAGTGTCGGAGTGAACGGCGGTAATCAGCGCGGGAACCGGCTGACGAGTGCCGTCAGCATGCAGTGAGCAGACATGCTGATGCGCGCCGGCATGGAACAAAATGACACGGCCAACGGTGGGTTTAATCATGTTGCGGTTCCTCATGATGGTGGATGGTTGCGCCCGTTGTTTTCACGAAGCGGGCTCTCCGTTTCATCAGACAGTTGTGGGGCACCGGAGCCGCGCTTTAGGCACTTCGTAGGGCTATCTCGCGGCCAAGCCCAAGCCATTCACTTCCGGTACTGCGCCCCTTTCGTGGTGAATTCAGTTCAAAACCCAGAAAATCACGCCACCCCAGAACAGCAGGCAGGCGATGAAGCAAAATCCCCAAATCCGGCCCCGGTAGCTCATCGCCCCGCTCCAACCCGCGAAGCCACGCCATAAGCCACTGAGGCGAACCACATCGCCATTACAGCCAGCAGGACGAGAGCAGCGATGTAGCCCAGCAGCAGCCCAAAGGCGGTAATGGCGGCAATGACGAGAAGCAACCGCATGGTTAGGCAGCTGACTCTTGGGGTTTGGCGGCTTCCCGTGAAGACGAACGTAGATAGGCCCAGTCCACATCTGGGCGCATTTCCTCGCAGGTCACCACTCCCATGGACTCGCGCTCCATGTCGATTGCCAGGGCCTCGCCTGCCCGACGCTTTGGGTTGTAGGCAACCTGCTTGAGTTGGCCCGGAGTCGTCTTGCAGGCTGTGGCAAATTCCGCCAGCCGTTCTTTTGGCCAACCCTTGATGTATTCGCGCAAATGCATAGCGCCCTCCCAATTTCGGGGAAACTTAGCATTTGCTAATCATCAATGCAATAGCAAATAGTAATTTACTGTTTGCTATCTGACAGACAGGATTGCAGGCATGAATATCAACGAAATCAGGGTGGCCAACCTGCGCCACCTCATAGGCGAGGCAACACTGGCGGCATTTGCAGACCGGTACGGGCTGGATTCGTCTTACCTGTCCCAGATACTTAATAGGCACAGGAACCTAGGAGAGAAGGCTGCGCGAAAGATGGAGGGCCAAATAGGGATTGATCGTGGCGCCCTAGACATCGCGCCATTCATAGATGGCGAGTTCCTTTCAGCGATTGAGGCGCCGTCGCTGCCACCATCCAACAACATCATCAAGGGTCACGGCTCTCTCACAATCAACCAGTACGACGTAGCTGGCGAAATGGGAAACGTTGGCCTGGTGCTAGACGAACAGCCGCCCGGCCTTATTACCGGATGGCAGGTAGATGAGCAGTGGCTGCGCATGAACGTACCCGCGCACACAGGGTTTAACAATCTTTGCATCGTGACCGGCTTTGGTTCATCCATGCAGCCCATGTACAACCCCGGCGATCCATTGCTGATGGATCGCGGCGTAACGGACTGCAAGAGCGATGGCATCTATTTCTTCCGTGTTGGAGAGCACGGTTGGATCAAACAGCTTCAGCGCATCCCAACGGCGACAGGAATCATCGTGCGCGCCAAGAGCATGAACCCCTCATATGACCCATTCGAGATTACAGAAAGCATGGACTTCCATGTGCTGGGCAAGATTTTGATGGCATGGAGAGGGGACAAGGTGTGAGTGTAGCCTTTGAAAAAGAAACAGAAGATATTTCCACAGAATCTCTTGTAATCAATATTCTTCTGATTTTTGTAGTAGTCCTAATAATATCGCCTCACTCTGAGGGGTCTGAGGCTCTTTTCGGATACGCGCTTGGCATCATTCTCTCCTTGGGCTTCTATTCAATCATAGTGATTGGAATATTTTTATTATTTCGAGGAAAAAAAGAGCTAACAAAGAAGAATCTAGCAGTTTGCTTTTGGCTTGCTTTTAGTATTTTCCTGCTAGGGCGCTATGTAATAATCCCAAAAGCCAATGAAATGGCGATGCAGCGTCAACAGTATGGAGGCTACGGGCCTAATGACACACTTGCTTCAGGCAATGGCGAAGCGCCCAACGACAAGCGCGAGCAAAAAAAACCATGGGAAGAGGGCTACGGACAGACATCATCACTTAGGCCATTTGATGGAAAACTTGACTCTGTCTCAACACCACAAGCTGACTCCAACGCAGCCGCCATCGCTCACTATAAAAAGATATATGCAGCCTTTCCTAATGCAGGTGAAATGATTGATTCCCCAGAGTTCAAAGAATGGCTGAGACTGCTGAACCCTGAGACTCACAACAGAGCCATTGAGATTATGAAAAATGGGTCAGCCGATGAAGTTATAGATATGCTGAAAGGGTTTAATGAATGGCTTGTATTATTATCCAAGGCCGAGTCCGCCCCTCATCCGCAATCAACAAGGCCGGTTGCCACACAATCCTCTGGCTGGACGCCTGAATGCGAGTACAAGAGCGCAATGACAAATGAAGAGCTCAAGGTTTGTGGAATAAACACGTCAGGGCAGGCCAGATGATTGGTAATCAGATGCAGTGTAACTAGGCGTGCTGGAGACTTTTGAGCAGTAAAAAGCCCGCATATAGCGGGCTTTTTTATGGCCTTGACTTAGGCGGAGCCTCTACAGAGGCAGGCCTTTTGGCCATCTCCAGACCGAAATCAATTGCCTTGTTTCCGAAATAACAACCAACTGCAACAACAATACTTATTATTGCCGTTGCTGCATAAATTTTCTTATCCAAAGAGTTAACTTTGTCCGCAATACTGTCGATCTTGACATCAACGGATGACAAGTTTTTGTCTATGTCTTTCGCCGACTGCTGCAAAGCCGAAACTTCGCGACTCAGTTGGTTGATAGTATTCATCACCCACTGATTCCCACCAGCACCCGGATTGACTTCTGGAAGATCGGCAGGCACGGATCCACTGCTATTTTGGTTTTTATTTTTTG
>JASLCO010000357.1 GCA_030146505.1 Moraxellaceae bacterium | reverse complement strand
AACAAGCTGTTGCTGGAGTTGTTGCCGGACTGAGTGCCGGCCGGGCTCCAGTGGCTTTTCATCCTTTTTTAGCCGCCTGAATGCACTTGCCTTGGCTTGCACCGGAGCGACAAACGGGCAGAGGGAAAGCCAGGACGTTGCGCCTAATAAAAGAACCAAAAAGGGTCTTTTATAGGCGTAACTTCCTGAAAGTCGCGTCGTTCCGGCGAATGCCGGAGCCCATGATGCGATGAAAGCATCACTGTTGTATGGATGCCGGCTTTCGCCAGGATGACGAATACCCGGGTCAAATACATCAATCCCCAAAAAACCGGGCCGTGTCAGAACTGGCCGGGCAAGTGCCGTATCTCGTCGATGATCTGCTGCTGCCGGGGTGAAAGCTCCGGTGGTGGCAGTTGCGGAGGCGGTACTTGCACATCAGGGTTGTTGAGCTGGGGATTGTTCAGTTGCTGCTGGGTATTCTGCTGCTCGGCGTCCCGCAGGGCCTTGTCGGTGAGCGAACTGGTGGGCGTCTGGCCGCAATCGCGGTCGCGGGTTCGTGTCTTGTCACGCAGGCAGGGCGTGGTTTCCGGGATATAGGCCCGGTCCATGGCCTTGCTGTTCAGGGTTTCGGCGGCTCCGGCCGGCAAGGCCATGGCCAGGAGGAGAAAGAGGGCGGGGCGTGTCATGGCGGTCTCCGCGTGCATGCCTTGTGTCTCTCGTAGACGATACGGTCCGGGCTGTCCAGTCTGGCGGCCGGGGCAGGCGCCATCGTTATAATCGGCAACCTTTTCAGCGGAAATCACCATGACCACTCCTTCCCGTCTGCGCGTTGCCGTTCTGGGCGGCGGCAGTTTCGGCACCGTGCTGGCCAATCTTGCGGCCGAGAATGGCCATGACACCACGCTCTGGCTGCGCGACGAGGCCCAACTGGCCGACATGAACACCTCTCGTGAAAACACCCGCTACCTGCCGGGATTCCGGCTGGACGACAAGCTCTGTTTCAGCTCCGATCTCGGCACCGCCATCGGCACGGCCGATGTGGTATTCGTTTCCATTCCCAGCAAGGCTTTCCGTTCGGTACTGCAGGCGGCCAGGCCGCATCTGCGCGCTGATCACATCCTGGTCAGCACGACCAAGGGCATAGAAAAGGACAGCTTCACGCTGATGAGCGAAATCCTGCGCGAGGAGTCCGGGCTCAAGCGGATTGGTGTGCTGAGCGGTCCCAACCTGGCCAAGGAGATCGCTGCAAAAATGTTGTCCGGCACCGTGATTGCCAGCACCAGTCCTGAAGTGCGTGAGAAAGTGCATCTGGTCTTGTCGGGAAAATATTTCCGTGTTTTTGCCAACAGCGATGTCTATGGCGTTGAGCTGGGCGGTGCCCTGAAGAATATCTACGCCATTGCGGCCGGCATGGCCGGTGCACTCAAGCTTGGTGAAAATTCCAGGAGCATGCTGCTGACGCGTGCGCTGGCCGAAATGAGCCGGTTTGCGGTGCAGCTGGGCGCCAATCCGCTGACCTTCATTGGCCTTGCCGGTGTGGGCGATCTGATCGCCACCTGTTCGTCACCACTGAGCCGCAATTACCAGGTGGGTTTTGCGCTGGGCTCGGGCAAGACACTGGAAGACGTGATCGAGGATCTGGAGCAGACGGCGGAAGGGGTGAACACCATCCATACCGTCAAACACAAGGCCGATGAATTCGGTGTGCACATGCCCATCGTCAATGGACTTTACGAAATCATCTTCAAACAGCGTCCCATGCCCGAGGTGATGGCGGCCCTCATGCACGGCGGGCAATCCAGCGATGTGGAATTCGTGTTGCCCAGGCCACAGGCATGAGGATTGTGCTGGTACGGCATGCCGAGGCAGAAGGCATGCGGACTTCTGATGCCGAGCGAGCGCTCACGCTGCGCGGCCACGGGCAGGCGGGCCAGACGGCAGCATGGCTTGCCAATCTGCTGGCGAGGGAAAAACCGCAATTGCTGGTGAGTCCGTATCGGCGCGCACAGCAAACGGCAGCGGCCATTGCCGCGGCTTTGCAGCTTGAGCCACAAACGCTGGATGCCCTGACGCCGGATGTCGACCCACGCCGGGCCTTGCAGGCCGTGGCCGAGTGCGCAAGATCGGAGGTACTCGTTGTGGTGACGCATATGCCGCTGGTGGCGGCACTGGCGTCCTGGCTGGAGTCCGGTGTGCTTTCAGCCGGCAGGGGATTCATGCTGGCCGAGGCGCGTGTGCTGGAAACGGAAGTACTGGCGGCGTCTTGCGCGCAAGTGTGCGGCCATTATTTTCCGGACGTGGATTGAGGAGGGGCATCAGACGCTGAAATGGCGCCTGATGCTGATGCCTCCGATGCTGGTCATGTTGGCGCGTATGCCGCGCTTTTCAAATTCTTCCTTGAGCTCATTCATGATGATGCGCTCGACTTCGCCCTCTACATCGGTGACCAGTTTGCCGAACAGAGCCGAAAGCGGGCCGCGGTGTTCCTTCACCAGTTCGTCCAGATTGCTGATTTCAATGGTGATCATGGTCGTTACTTCGGTTTTGGGATGCCGGCATCATACTGGCCCGTTTGTCCAGCGTATAGCGCGGACGGCCGTGTCAATTGTCCGGCAAGGGCTTGCGGAATTGCAGGTGGCGGTTGCTAGAATCGGCGCGCCCGGGCAAGCCATTCCTTTCTTCTGCCAATGACGGGGCAACGAGGTCTTCATGCTGCAACCCATCATCGTTATTCTGGCGACCGCCCTGCTTTCCAGTGCAATTACCCTGGCCTGTGCATGGCTCTGGCTGCAGCGTAGCTGGCGCAAGGAAATGGAGCAGCGCCTGCGCGAGCTGCACGATGATATCGGCCATACCGTGGAGCTGCGTACGCGGCGTGCGGTGGCGGAAGCGCTGGCGGACATCAATGCGGGGGATGTCTTGCGTGATGCGACCTGGAAAGCGGCGCGCTCGGGCTCCGATTTCCTGAGTGAAGGGCTGACGGCCATTTTCGGCAAGCGCCGCCGTCTGGAAAACGAGACCGACGAATGAGCTTGCCCTGCCTGCACCTTGCCGCTTGAGCCGCAGGTGTTTGCGTTTTTGAAATTCCTATTGCCGCAGGCGCGAGAGTATCAACACCACTCCCATCACCAGCAGCAATATCCGTTCGCCGTCCAGTTGTGAAAGGGCGGACGCTGAAAGCCCGCCTCCCAGGCCCCCGGCCAGTGCCACAAAAGCCAGCAAAAGGAACACCATGTCCTGGCTGCGCTGCTGGCGTGTGTGCTGGCGATAGCGTTCAAAGTCTTCCTGCTGTACACGCAGATTCTGGTTCAGCTGCCGGAGTTCGTTCAGCGTTTCCCGCATCAGTCCCGGCAGCGGCAGGAAATCCTGCAGCCAGCTTGGATCGTGATTGCGGATTTTCTGCCACAGCACGTCCAGGTTGAGGTGTCCGCGCAACCAGGCCTGCGCGCGCGTGCGCAGGTTGAAGTCGGTGAGCAGTGTTTCCAGTTCGGCCACGCTTTCCGCATCGCCCCATACGCGCACGCGTGGCCGCCCGGAGGCGGAGACGGGCGGCGTGCCCAGCAGGGCGCGCATGAGGTCAATGAGCCGTGCATTCACGCGCACATGGGCGGGCGCTGGCGCCACTTCGGAAACTTCTATGCCTTCAGACGTGAAATGGAGATAGAAGGGCATGTAAGGGTCGACGAC
>JASLCO010000394.1 GCA_030146505.1 Moraxellaceae bacterium | reverse complement strand
AGAGGATATTCGTCCCGAAGTTATATTCATTGAGGCTCCTTTTTCGGTTCGTGACCTGGATGCTTGGATTTTAAAAAATAAGCCACTTGAATTTGCTGCTATTTCGAAATATTGCAATGATTTTACGGCACAAGTGGTGCCGGTTGATTTATTAATGAATGAGGATGCATATCTGCGTAACCCACGCGAGGTTGTCGGGTATGTAGGCAGAGTTAATGGAAGATATCGCGGATTACATGATGAGTGTATGAATGCTATTTTTGAGGGTGGATTTTCATATCTAAATAGTGCTCTTTATGAAGAAATACAGCTTCAGATGAAAAATGAAATATTAGAAATATTGGCTTTGAGAAAAGCCTCATCTTTAGATGATGCCTATAAAGCATGGCTCGCAGATGATGAGCGACGTGAAGTGGAGATGCTTGAAAATATAGGGCGTTATAGTAGCGAAAACAGATTTGAAACGGCTGTTTTTATTGTTGGTGCTGCTCACCGAGCGTCCATAGTCAGAAAGTCCTCTGAGAGCGTTAAGGCTGGGCAGTCGGATATCCAATGGGTTTACTCGGTAAATTGGAGACCGTAGGTCGGACACTTAAATAGTCCCAAGTGAATCAGGTGTGGCGCTTCGCGCCACACCTTTTGGTTTTAAGCGAGCGAAGCAAAGCGCTTTTTTAATCCCGTAGAGTGAGCCGAGCAGCGGAAGGGGCTGGCGGATTAAGGGCGAGGACTGTTTGAGTCTTTGCGCAGCAAAGGCGAGTTCCGCAGCCCCCGCCAGAACCTGAGCAGCGCAGGGCACCCGGCCAAAGGCTGGGCGAACGGCCCGGGTCGCCTTTCCTTTGCTTACTTTCCTTTGGCGAAGCAAAGGAAAGTGAGGCCCCGCGGGCGAGGCGCAACGGCCTCGCAGAGAAACAGCAGAAGCCAGTCGCGGAGCACTTAACCAAATCCACACTCCACAAAGAAAAGGAGAAAGGCAAAGTCACTGGTCCCCGGACTAAAGCCTTCCGGGGCGACAGTTTTTTTAAGGCCTGCTTTACCAACACGAACTGGGCTTTGAGTCTGTGTTGGTGTTGAATTGAACGTCACTCCGCGTGGGTAAACGCCTTCCGCCTTTACCCACCCTACGTATCATCGTGAGAGGGAAATCATGAGCAAAGTCTTCGTCAATATCGGCCTTACCCTCGACGGCTATATGGCCCCGGAAGGCATGAGCCTCGCGCACTGGTCTACGCCCGAATACAAAAACTGGGGTGCCAAATGGGGCGCGCTCATGGGCTGGATACTCAAGCAGCAATACTTCCGCGAAAACCTCAACTTCGGCCCCGGTGGCGAGACTGGCCCGGTCAATGACATGCTGCGCCACACCATGGAGCGCAGCGGCGCCAATATCATGGGCAAGCGCATGTTCGAGCAGGGCGAAATCAGCTGGCCCGAAGAAGCGCCATTCCACACCGATGTTTATGTGCTCACTCATGAAAAGCGCGAGCCCTGGGTGCGCCCGGGCGGCACCACTTTCCATTTCATCAACGGCGGCCCCGAGCGCGCTCTTGAATTGGCCCGCACATCAGCCGGCAATCGCGATATCCGCATCTCCGGCGGTGCCGATGTGATTCAGCAATATCTGGCTATGGGCGTGGTCGACGAACTGGAAATTGCCCTGGCGCCCATTCTCTTCGGTAGCGGCCGCCGCCTTTTTGAAAATCCGGGTGCTGCCTTGCCGCAATTCGAGATCGACAAGGTGCTAAATACGCCGGATGCCACCCACCTGCGCTATGTGCGTGCGTAAACCATGAAATTCAAAGCCCGAGTGATCCCGTCCGGCAATGCCACGGCCGTTGAAGTGCCTGAAGCCGTCATGAAGGCCTTGGGGCCCGAAACGCGTCCGCCGGTTGCCATCACCATCAATGGCCACAGCTGGCGCAGCCGGATTGCACTCATGCGCGGCAGTTGCCTGATCGGCATCAGTGCCGCCAATCGTACGGCCAGCGGCATCAGCAGCGGTGATCTGGTCGAGGTGAAGGTCGAGCTGGATAGCGAGCCCCGCGAAGTCGATCTGCCGGCTGATCTGGCCGCTGCATTCGCCAAGTCCAAAAAGGCGGCCTCTGCCTTTGAGGCTTTGCCCTTCGGTTTGAAACGCAAACACGTGACCCATATCGAGGACGCAAAAGCCCCGGCCACACGACAGCGCCGGATAGACAAGCTCCTGTCTGATCTTCTTGCTTCCTGAAATTCGCAGCGTGATTGCAGGGTGGGTAAATCCAGAGGACCACCCTGCAAAACACGGACTCAGGCTCGTCATTTCCGGCCACTTCCTTTGAGCTAAATCGTCAATCGTTTTGATGGCTTGTGTCATTAGCCCAAGGCCGGAGCCTGTCTATGCTCGCTGCATCTGTATATCTGCATCTTCTGGAGTTTCCCCATGGCCGGTCCACTGTCTTCCCTCAAGGTTCTCGATTTCTCCACGCTGCTGCCCGGGCCTTTCGGTACCATGCTGCTGGCCGATATGGGCGCGGATGTACTGCGTGTGGAGTCGGCCACGCGCCCGGACTTGCTGCGCATTGTGCCGCCTTTTGATGCTGGCGTTTCTTCGGCCCATGCCTTCCTCAACCGCAGCAAGCGCGCGATTGCCGTGGACCTGAAAAAACCGGAAGGCGTGGAGCTGGTGAAAGAGCTGGTGAAGGATTACGACATCGTCGTCGAGCAATTCCGCCCCGGTGTGATGGACAGGCTGGGCGTGGGGTATGAGGCGCTGAAAGCGATCAATCCGAAACTGATTTACTGCTCCATCACCGGCTACGGCCAGACCGGCCCGTATAAGGACCGTGCTGGCCACGACATGAATTACCTCTCCATTGCCGGTGTGCTGGGCTACAACGGCCGCAAGGCTTCCGGCCCCGCGCCGGTTTCCGTACAGGTGGCCGATGTGGCCGGCGGCTCCTGCCATGCCGTAATGGGAATCCTCGCTGCCGTGATTCATCGCATGCAAACGGGCGAGGGCCAGTTCGTGGATATTTCCATGACCGATGCCGCTTTCACGTTGAATGCGCTGACAGCACCGCCTGCGCTGGTTGCCAGCATACAGCCCGGTCTTGAAGACACGCAGCTCAACGGCGGTTCTTTCTACGATTGCTATGAAACCTCGGACGGCCGCTATCTCTCCGTGGGCGGTCTGGAGCCGCAATTCTTCATGCAGTTTTGCGCCACTATCGGCCGCCCGGAGCTGGCGCCGCAGGGCATGGTGATGGTGCCGGAAGTGGTGGCCGAGCTGAAAGCCGCCATTGCCGCCGAGCTGAAAAAGAAAACGTTTGCGCAGTGGCGCGAGATTTTCCTGGGGCTGGATTGCTGCGTGGAACCCGTGTTGAGTTTTGCCGAAGCCTGTGAGCATCCGCATATCCAGGCGCGCGGCCTTATCGTGGACGTGAAGCGCCCCGATGGCACTACACAGAAGCAGATCGGCTCGGCCATCAAGTTCTCGAAAACGCCGCCTGAATACAGCTTCATCGGCAGCGAGATCGGTTCGCATACTGATGAGGTACTGAAGGCACATGGATTCACGGCCGAGCGTATTGCCGAATTGCGCAAAGGCGGGGTGGTAGCCTGAGCGGGCCGTTTTTCCGGACGGTTACTGGTCTCAACGCTCCCAACACCATGTCATGCCACGCCACAACGCCGCCCCTGGATGGGCGGCGTTGCACTTTTCAGGTGCGAATTTCTTCACGGGCCAACCGAGCTGGAAAGCGTATTTACGTGAATGAATACGCGTCTGCCCAATACTTGTAATAACTGTAATCTATTGATTTTTATTAATATATTTATCTATGTGGAGGCGTTTGCAAGCAGTCGGGGGGTGAGGGGCGGGCCGTTGAAGAATTCCGGCGTGCATTATTAATGTGCATTCACATAAGATTTACTCCCCAAATTATCTCATCTACAGCTCCGCGAGATTTTCCATGAGTATGAGCCATAACAAGAATATTGACGCCTTCCTGGACCTGGTACGTCGGCGCGATCCCCAGCAGCCGGAGTTCCATCAGGCTGTGGAAGAGGTGCTGCGCACCCTTTGGCCTTTCCTTGAGGCCAACCCTCATTATTTGCAGGCTGGCATACTGGAGCGCATGGTCGAACCCGAGCGCGTCATCATGTTCCGTGTTCCCTGGGTGGAC
>JASLCO010000289.1 GCA_030146505.1 Moraxellaceae bacterium | reverse complement strand
CAAACTCAAACCCCGTCATTCCCGCGAAAGCGGGAATCTCCCTGTTTGAAGCCCTGCCAATCATCCTGAGATTCCCGCTTTCGCGGGAATGACGATGTCTCCAAGGCGAGTGCTTCGTTAGGTATATAGTTCCGAAAGAAAAGGCCGGCATTAGCCGGCCTTTTCTTTGCAGGCGCCTGTGCGTGTTTACGCCGTTTTCGGCGCATGGAAATGCAGGTAAAGCTCGGTAAGCACATCCGGAATCTGTTGTGCGAGTTCGCGTGTGAGCTTCACATCGCGACGGATGTGCTGGAGTTCGGGGTCGTCAATGAGGTCGGACAGCACCACCATGGGCAGGGTGAGGTCGGCCACATAGTCTTCGTCGGCGTCGTACCAGCTGGCCTCTTTCAGGAACATGCCTTCCATGAAGCCCACGCACCAGTCATTGAGGTCGGTGGATTCCGTGGCCTTGAGGGTGAGGGCACAGGGCAGGGCGACAGGCTGGCCATGATAGAGCGCCGCGTGGATTTCCTTCTGCCAGGCCTGCAGGGCTTCGGCGATACGCTTGGCCAGCACGGCATCGGCACACACAGGCTGCTCATCGAACAGGGCGGGCAGCCAGGCCGCCAGCTCGGGCACATCAGGCCCCACCGTGAGGGCTGCCAGAAAGCCGTGGGTGGCCACGTAGTCCAGGCCATCGGCATTGTCGTCGCCGTCCAGAAAATCCTGCAGCAGCTGTCGGGTTTCCGGGGAGAGGGCGTGGAGTTCGTGCATGGGGAGGCCTGTTTGTGTGGACGGATACATGAGCGTGGCCGCGATTGTAGTCGAGGCCGGGGCGCACCCCAAATGCCGATTTCTCTCGCTGACAGCCCCTCGGCCATCCCCCATAATCCCGGGCCATGAATGCTTCTGCCTCCTTCCGCGACATCCTCCAGCACGTTTTCGGTTATGAGTCCTTCCGTGGTCCGCAGGAGGCCATCGTCAATACGCTGGTGCAGGGGCGTGATGCCCTGGTGCTCATGCCTACCGGCGGAGGCAAATCCCTGTGCTACCAGATTCCCGCGCTGGCACGGCCGGGCACAGCGGTCATCATTTCGCCGCTGATTGCGCTGATGCAGGACCAGGTGGCGGCGCTCGTGCAGTCCGGTGTGAAAGCGGCCTATCTCAGCTCCACGCTGGACTGGCAGGAAACGCAGGCCATCGAATCGCAATTGCTGGATGGTCGTCTCGACATGCTCTATGTCGCGCCGGAGCGGCTGGTTACTTCGCGCATGCTGGAAAAGCTCTCGCGTGTGCAGATCGCGCTTTTTGCCATAGACGAGGCGCACTGCGTTTCGCACTGGGGACATGATTTCCGTTCGGATTATCTCGGTCTGTCCGTACTGCGTGAGCAATTTCCGCATGTGCCGCGCATTGCCCTTACAGCCACAGCAGATCCGCGTACACGTGCCGATATTGCTGTGCGTCTGGGTCTGGAAGACGCTGAAGTTTTTATCAGCAGTTTTGACCGACCCAATATCTTTTATCGCATTGCGCAGAAGCTGAAGGCACTGGACCAGCTTGAAGCCTTCATACGACGTGAACATGCGGGGGATGCCGGCATCGTGTACTGCCTGTCGCGTAACAAGGTGGACAAGACAGCCGAAGCCCTGAACCAGCGCGGCATAAAAGCCTTGCCCTATCATGCCGGCCTCACGGCTCAGCAGCGCGAGGAAAACCAGACCCGTTTCCTGCGCGAGGAAGGCATCGTGATGGTGGCCACCATTGCCTTCGGCATGGGTATCAACAAGCCCAATGTGCGCTTCGTGGCGCATCTGGATTTGCCGAAAAGCATTGAGGCTTATTATCAGGAGACGGGTCGTGCCGGCCGCGACGGTCTCGCTGCCAATGCCTGGATGGTTTATGGCATTGGCGATGTCATCAAGCTCAAGTCCATGGTGGACGGCTCCGAGGCCGGCGCTGAATTCAAGCGCGATGAAAAGGGCAAGGTGGATGCCATCCTCTCGCTGTGTGAAAGCGTGCAATGCCGTCGCCAGCTGCTGCTCACGCATTTCGGCGAGCAGCTTGCCGAGCCCTGCGGTCATTGCGACAACTGCGTCGAGCCTTCACCGACCTGGGAAGCCACCGAAGCGGCGCGCCTGGCTTTGTCCACGGTGTATCGCACCGGTAGCCGCTACGGCGTGGAATACATGGTGGAAGTGTTGCGCGGTGAGCATAGTGAGCGCGTGGTTTCCAATGGCCATGATGCCCTTGCTGTTTTTGGCAAGGGCGGTGATATTGCCGAGAAAGAGTGGCGTTCCGTATTCCGCCAGCTTTTGGCCAAGGGGTTTTTGCAGCCCGATGCAGAAGGCTATGGCGCCTTGCGTCTGGACGACAGCTGCCGGCCCTTGCTGCGTGGTGAAACCACGCTGATGCTGCGGCGCGAGCAGGCCAAAATGCTCACACCGAAAAAGACCGGCGGCAAGCCGGCGCTGGATATTGCCAGCGAAGACCGCGTGCTTTGGGAGGCCTTGCGTTCCAAGCGCCGCCAACTGGCGCAGGAGCAGGGTGTTCCTCCCTATGTGATTTTCCACGACAGCACCCTCATGGCCATACTGGAAGCCCGTCCGCGAAACTTGCGTGAAATGCAGCATCTGGCCGGCATAGGCGAGACCAAGCTGGAGCGTTACGGCGAGGCTTTCCTGAGCGTGGTGAATGAATATGCCTGAGCGTCGCGCGGCGACGGAGACCTGGCGGGAATACCTCCATGATTCTGGCGAAGTGCTGCCTTTCCGCTTCACCCGCAGTGCACGCAAGACACTGGCGATCTATGTGAGCCGTGATGCCTCGGTATCCGTCCGTGCGCCCTTGCGTGTTTCTCTGGCAGAGGTAGCGCTTTTCCTGCGTGAGCGCTGGGGCTGGATACAGGCGCAACGCCTGCAATTCCTGCAAAACCCGGCGCCGGCACCTTTCCGTTATCGCCATGGCACAAGCTTCAAGCATCTGGGACAGGATTACCTGTTACAGGTGGAGGCGGGCGCGCGTGACCAGGCCAGCTGTGCGGGCAATACCCTGAAAGTACGTCTCACGGCTGCTTCCCTGCCGGACGAAGCCGCGCTGGTGCAGGTGATAGAGCGCTGGCAGCGGCGTGAAGCGCTCAGGATTTTCCCGCAGCGTCTGGCGGAATGTCATGCGCGCATGCAGGAGCTGTCTTTGCCTTATCCAGAATTGAAAATACGCAAGATGCGCTCGCGCTGGGGCAGTTGCTCGCGTCGTGCCAGCATCACGCTCAATCTGGAGCTGGTGCGCATGCCGCTTGCATGCATCGATTACGTCATCATCCACGAGCTTTGTCATCTCGTGGAGTTCAATCACGGCCCGTGTTTCTATGAGTTGCAGTCGCGCTTCGTACCGGACTGGAAGCTGCGCAAGCAGCAACTGGAAGCGCTGGCGCGCGAGCACTGCGGTCATTAGTACTGACTATGTGTTCAACCCTGGGCGGGCTGTTGCATGGGCAGTGTCAGGATGAAAGTGGTGCCCACGCCGGGCGTGCTGCTGACTTCGATGCGGCCGTGATGGCGCTGGTTGACGATGAAATGGGAAATGGACAGCCCGAGGCCGGTGCCCTGGCCCACGGTCTTGGTGGTGAAGAAGGGGTCGAAAATCTGGCGGCTGGTGGAGAGGTTCATGCCGATGCCATTGTCTTCCACCCGTATTTCCACATTCGGTGTCAGCAGTCTGGTCCTGATGCAGATCAGCGGCTCTTCCCGTCGTGCTTCCTGCACGGCCTGTGCGGCATTTTTCAGAAGGTTGACCAGGACCTGTTGCAGTTCTATGCCGGAAGCCTGTATCAGCGGAATGCTGTTGTCGAATTCCTCCTTGATGGCCAGCCGTGCAAACAATCCCGGCATGGAAAGCTCGATGGCGTTGCGCATGAATTCAACACTGGTGTGGGCCACTGCATTGATGTTCGTGGGTTCCAGCTGGCGACTTGAGCTGCGCGAGAATTGCAGCATGTGGCGGACAATTTCCGCAGCGCGATGGCCGGCGCTTTCCATGCCATCCAGAAAACGGATGATGTCGCGTGCCTCCAGATAATTGTGCAATACGCGCATGTCAACGCCCAAGGCTCTAGCAGCTGCCTGGTTGCCCGGATTGTCCGGATTGAGGCGGCGCTGCACGTTTTGCAGGCTTTGCAGGATGGCGGCCAGGGGATTGTTGATTTCATGCGCCATGCCGGCCGCCAGTTCGCCCAGTGATTTCAGTTTTTCGTTCTGCAGCATCATGCTGTCCAGCTTCTGGCGCAACGTCACGTCGTCAATGCGTATGACGGCGCCTGTCAGCTCCAGCGAATGCAGGGGATATACCGTGATGTCGACATAGCGGGCGTTGCCCATGTGTTCGATTTTCACGTTTTCACGGGTTCCCGGCTCGCTGTTGCCGATGGCTTCTTCGATCATGGAGGAAGAGACGGGAAGTTCGGGATAGATTTCATGCAGGCGAAAGCCCAGGGCCTGCTTTTCGCGTATGCCTGTGGCGATTTCCGCCGCTGCATTCCAGTGCGTGACATGGCCACTGGGTGTGACGCCTATCATGATGGACGGCATCGAGTTGATGATGCTGTTCAGGTATTCCTTGGTTTCATTCAGGAGGGCAGTAGTGATGCGATGGCGCTGCTCCGTCTGCTCCAGCGTTTCGCTGGCGTGGCGCCACGAGTCGGTGCGGGCTGCCAGACGCTGTTCAAGCATGCCCAGTGTGGCATGAAGAGAACTCAGCGCGTGCTTGCGGCGGCGCCGGTTGCGCAAGAGGATGACGAGCAGGGCGGTTTCCACCGCCAGTGCGGAGAGTAGAAGGGTGATCACCATGAGTTGGCCTGCCGCAGCGGATTTTTCACGGCACCAAAAAACAAAGCAGGGCGATGCCCTGCTTTGTTTTTTGCGCTGGTGGCGTCAGTCGTTGTTGCCGCTGTGGCCAAGACTGCCGATATCAAAAGCAGATTCCATCCATTTCTTGACGCGGTTGGCGTCGCCGATACGGGTATAGCGTCCTGCCGAATCCATGAGCACGATCACCACGGGCGTGGCATTGATGCGTGCCTGCATGACCAGGCACTTGCCGGCCTCATTGATGAAGCCTGTCTTCGAGACCTCGATGTTCCAGGTGTCGTTTTTCACCAGGGCATTCGTGTTGTGGTAGGCCAGTGCGCGGCCATTGACGTAAACGGTGTGCTCCGCGGTAGTTGTATCCTGATGGATTTCCGGATAGCTGCGCGCCATCTTGACCATGCGCACGAGGTCAGCAGGAGAAGCGCTGTTTTCGCTGTGCAGGCCGGTGCTGTCCAGGAAACGGGTATGGGTCATGCCCAGTTCATGCGCTTTGCGGTTCATGGCGGCAATGGCGGCAGGAGTTCCTCCTGGATAAGTACGGGCAAGCGCAGCGGCAGCACGGTTTTCGGAGGCCATGAGTGCCAGCAGCATGACTTCACTGCGCGGCAATGTGGTGCCTACTGCCAGGCGCGAACTGGTGTGGCGCAGGGTGTCCACGTCATCCTGGGTGATGGTGATGGGCTCATCCATGGGCAAATGGGCATCCAGCACCACCATGGAAGTCATCAGCTTGGTAATGGAGGCAATGGGCATGGTGCGGTCCGGATTCTTGCTGTACAGCAATTCGCCGGTTTCGGCATTCATGACCACCGCGGCGCGCGATTCAAGGAACAGCGCGGATTGTGCTTCCGGTACCTGGAATATTTCCGTGGGGCCCAAGCGGTGCGGCAGGTTGGCCAGCGCAATTTGTCGCTGCCTTTCGGCAGCACTGACTTGCGGCGTGCGGCGTTTGCCATAACGGGAAACCTGGCTGGCGGAAGAACGCTTGCGCTTGGCAACGTTGCTCTTCTGGCGTGCTGCATGGGTAACAGCGACGGCTTTTTTCTTCTGTGCACTGGCCTTGTTGCTGTCGGCCGCGTGGGAGGGAGAGGCAAATGAAAGGCCCAGCCCCAAGGCAATGATGCCCAGAAGAAGGGGGCGCAGGCTGCGGTTCAGAATCTGGCGCATGAGCAGGATCTCGGTCTGGCGGCACCACAGCTTCCATGGCGCTTCAAAACACAAACACAATTCATTGAAAAATATGGGGATGATGGTAGCAGTTTAAAAACCCTTTGCTAACGGTTCCTCCGCCATTTTTAACAAAAATGGGCGGCTAATCCGGAAGTACGTCTCCTTTATTGCAAGTTATTGATTTTATTTGTTTTTGGTGGAGTGTTCCGCCATGGCCCCAGCAGCAGGGCCCGCTCGCCTTCAGTATTTATACCTATTTCGCACCATACAGGTGGCGTATTACCCTGCTAGACCGGTTTCCG
>JASLCO010000248.1 GCA_030146505.1 Moraxellaceae bacterium | reverse complement strand
ATCGGGAAGTGTTCTTTGACGAACTCAGGTGGGCGATGGGTAATGTCTAAATACAGATGACGTACGCCAAGACGTTTCATTTCATAGTCGATGGCACGGGCAACAATATCACGTGGTGCTAGTTCAGCACGCTCATCAAAGCGCGGCATGAAGCGTTCGCCATCGGGCAGGCGCAGATAGGCGCCTTCACCACGCATGGCTTCGGTGATGAGGAAGTTCTTGGCCTGCGGATGGTAAAGGCAGGTGGGATGGAACTGGTTGAATTCCATATTCGCCACGCGGCAGCCAGCACGCCAGGCCATGGCGATGCCGTCACCGGTCGCGATGTCCGGATTCGTGGTGTAGAGGTAGGACTTGCTGGCGCCGCCTGTGGCCATGGCCACGAATTTGGCGCGGAAGACTTCCACCTCGCCAGTCGCGGTATTCAGCACATAGGCACCGAGCACGCGATTCTCTCCGGGCTGCCCGGATTTCTGTGTCGTGATGAGATCAATGGCGACACGGTTTTCCAGCAGCTCGACATTGCGGCATTCGCGCACGCGCTCCACCAGCGTGGTGGAAATGGCACGGCCGGTGGCATCGGCGGCGTGGATGATGCGGCGGTGCGAGTGGCCGCCTTCGCGCGTGAGGTGCGGTTGCTCATCATCATTGAGCGTGAAGCTCACGCCCTGATTGATCAGCCAGCGTATGGCATCGGGGCCGTTTTCCACGGTGAACTGCACGGCATCTTCATGGCAGAGGCCGGCGCCGGCAACGAGAGTGTCGGCCACGTGCAGTTCGGTGGAATCGGTCTCGTCCAGCACGGCCGCCACGCCGCCTTGGGCGTAATAGGTACTGGCATCGCTGAGCGTCGCCTTGGAAAGCACGGCAACGCGCAAGGAGGGATCGAGCTTGAGCGCCAGCGTCAGGCCGGCAGCGCCGGAGCCGATAATCAGGACATCGTGCAGGTGATCGGTCATGTCAGGGCCTGTTCAGGATTCGGGTCGGCCTTCACTTTACGGAGAGAAGGCCGGGGAGATCGGCATCGCTCTTCCCGGGAGCGATTGGGTGCTGGCTCTTGGCAACATGGACAGCCTGGCGTGGCCTGAAAACCCGGCGGCGTGTCGCAGGCAAGAGGGCGCGTAGTATAGGCTGGCCGAAGGGTCACGGGAACTTTGCGGACAGGGGGGAGTCAATGAGGCAGGTGATTGACGGAGTGATGGCAGGGCATGGCGGTCAGTGAACAGGAATTGGACCTGGAGCTGGTCGCCCGGGTACAGCAGGGGCAGCGCCAGGCCTTTGACCTGCTGGTGAAGAAATACCAGGCCCGCATCCTCGCCCTCATCCTGCGTTTCGTGCGCGACCGTCACGAGGCCGAGGACGTGGCGCAGGAAACCTTTGTGCGCGCCTATCGTGCGCTGGCAAATTTCCGGGGCGATGCTGCTTTCTATACCTGGCTTTACCGCATCGCCATCAATACCGCCAAGAACCATCTGGTGGCGCGTGGGCGGCGCGCATCCGATGTCGATATCGACAGTGTGGAAGCCGAGCAGTCGGAAGGCGGCGAGGCCCTGCGTCATGCCGACACGCCCGAAGGCGAGTTGCTGGCGCGCGAGCTCGAGGCCATCGTGCACAAGGCCATTGCCGGCCTGCCGGATGAATTGCGCACGGCACTCATGCTGCGCGAATTTGACGGCCTCAGTTACGAGGACATCGCCATCATCATGCGTTGTCCGGTGGGTACGGTACGTTCACGCATCTTCCGCGCGCGTGAAGAGGTGGATCGCCATATCGGCCCCTGGCTGGAATAGCGGCTGGAGACACACAGGCAGTGCAGTCAATGAGGATTCAAGGCCATGAATGACCGTGAGTGGGTCTCCGCGCTGATGGATGGCGAGCTGGACGCCGCGCAGCGTGCGCAGGCGCTGGACAAACTGCAGAGTGACCCGGCGCTGGCCGACACTTGGCGGCGCTGGCAGCTCGTGCGCGCCTCGCTGCAGCATGAGGCAGGTGATGCCGTGGACATGTCTGCCGGCATTGCTGCCCGCGTGGCGCAGGAGCCGGCCTTGTTGCAGCCTCGCGGGCGAGTCCTGCCGTTGCGGCAGCGTCCGCTGTGGGCGGCGATGGCTGTCGCCGCCTGTCTCGTGATGGCGGTGGCCTTGTGGGTGGAGCGCGCGCAAGAGCCGGCCGATGCCGGTTTCACGGCGCTTTATGCGGCTGCACCGCATGAGACCGTGATTTCCGAGCCGGCCGTTGCAACGACGGTGCCGCTGGATGATGTGCAACGTGCCAACGCCTATATCGTGATGCATTCCGAATATGCCCATCGTGGCATGCAGGCTGGCCTGCGCAATTTCACGCGCCTGGCCATGGCGGATGAAGGGGTTGCCGGAGAGGGCCTGTGAGGAAGCTGGCGTTTGTGCTGCTGCTCTTCTCTGCCTTCGCCCGCGCCGATGCCGGCCTGTCTGCGGAACAGTGGCTGCAGCGCATGAACACGGTGGCCGACACGCTCAATTACCAGGGCACGCTGGTGTATTCCCATGGCCGCGAGCTGGTGTCGTTCCGGTTGACGCATGTGCGCGACGGCAATCACGAATGGGAGCATCTCGTGCAGCTCGACGGACGTGCCAACGAAGTCCTGCGCGGAGGTGGTGATCTCATCTACAAATCGCCCGGTGGCGCTTCTACCCGCATGCAGATATCTCCCGTGGCTGCCTTGCGGCCCGACATCACCGCCTCGGCGCTGGCACGCGGCCGCGTGCACTACCGTTTCACGCTGACGCCGGGTGAGCGCATTGCCGGTCGTGAGGCCGTACAGGTCATCGTGGCGCCGCTGCAAGCCGACCGTTACAGCCATGTTTTCTTCATTGATCGCCAAAGCGGCCTGCTGTTGCGCTCGCGCCTGCAGGATGGCGATGGCCAGGTGCTGGAAACGCTGGGTTTCAGCAGCCTGAGCACCGGTCCGGAAGTGGGTCAGCAGGATTACCGCAATGCGCGTCGTGCGGCCGGCCAGGCAGAAGGCAGTGCCACGCCGGCCGCCGCGCTATCAGTGCCGGCACGTTGGCAGTTGCAGGCACCGGAAGGTTTCGTGCCGGATGCCGATGGCTGGCATGCGCGGCAAATCAACGGTTCGCGCGTGGAGCTGGCCAGCTATGGCGACGGCTTTTCCAGCTTCAGCATTTTCAGCGAGGCCCTGTCGGGGCCGTCGCCACGCAGTGGACAAAACCGTTACGGCGCCACCAGTGCCGTCAGCCGCGTGGTCGAGGCAGACGGTAGTCGCTGGCTGCTGACCGTGATGGGGGAGTTGCCCATGGCCACGGTGCAGCGTATCGCCGATTCCGTCCAGCAAAAGGCGCCATGAGCGCGCAGGGGCTTACAAATCGCCACTGTTCAGTCCGTGGCGCCCTCGCTAGTTTTCCGGCTTTCCCGCACGCCAGCAGGCGGCATTCATTTCAGGAGAA
>JASLCO010000242.1 GCA_030146505.1 Moraxellaceae bacterium | reverse complement strand
GAGGATTTCGCGTTTCGGCGGAACGATCTTGGAAACGCGGTTCATGGTGTAGATGTATTGGGCCATCGTGTTTCTACCTGCTGAAAAGCCTGCTGCTGGAAATTTGCTGGAACGGGCCGAGGTGAACCGGCTACGGATTCCGCAAATAAGGATTCCGTAAATAAAAGGGCCGGGAGCCGGCCGAAAAGTGGCGGGAGTATACCGGCTTGCACGGTGACTTGCCGCTGGTTGGCGAATTGGCCTGCCGGGTGCGTGTTTCGCGCAATTGTGAGCGGGTCGACATACCGTTATAAGGAGGCTCGGGCAGTGATGGATGGCTGCCCCCTGTCCTGGCGTCCTTAACTGCCGGGATGGTGTTCAAAAAACAACAATAAAACCGGAGCAAGCCATGCTGGCCCGCCCCTCGTCGTCTTTCCTGCTCAAACCGCTTGCTGCTGCCTGTCTTCTGGCCATGCCCCTGTCGGCGCTGGCCGCCACTTATGTGATCAACAATGAAGCAGATCTTGTTGATGCCATCGCCCAGGTGAATGCCTCGGCGGGTGCCAACTTCATCGAATTCAAGGATGACGTGAACCTGACTGCAGCCCTGGCCCCCATCACCGGCACGGTCACCATCAAGGGCAATGGCCACAGCCTGGATGGCGGCAATGCGGTGCAACTGCTGGTGGTGGGCTCCAACAGCTCGCCCGGCAGCAACATCCTCGTACAGATCAGCGGGCTGACGCTGAAGAATGGTCTGGCGCAGGGGGCCGATGGTGTGGCCGGTGGCAATGGTGACAACGGCACCGGTGGCGCCCTGCAGATCAACAGCAATGCCGATGTGGTGCTGCGCGATGTGAAGATCGTGGACAACAGTGCCGTGGGTGGCGCTGGCGATGGCGCCGGTAATGGCGGCAATGGCCTAGGGGGCGGCGTGTATGTGGCGCCTGGCGGACGGCTTTCCGTCAGTGGCTCGGCCGATCCTGGCGCCGATCCGCTGACGGCCACCCGCAATGTGGACGGCGGCACTGCCATGCCCGGCACGGGAGCGGCCCCCGGCGCGGCGGCGGGCAGCGGCATTTTCCTGGACGGCTCGGGCAATATGCGGCTTTCGGCCAATCCGGGCACGGTACTCTCGATTTACGACAGCATCAGTGACAGCGCTGGTGCCGGTATCGGCGGCGGTAGCTGGAACCTGCTGCTGGAGGGCGGCGGCGGTGCGTCTTCCGACACCACCAACCCTGATGCCGATCTCATCTACGGCACCATCGTGCTCGGCGGCAACAACAACTATGGCGGCGACACCTATATCAGCGATGTGAATGTCGGCGTGAACAGCATGGGCGCGTTGGGCGCGGGCGGCGTGGTGGCGCTGGACAACGGCGGCCTCGTGGTGGCCAATGGCGTGGACGTGAGCCGCGAGCTGGTGCTGGCCAGTGGTGGCGGGCGCATCGGTGTCTACAGCGGCGAAGGCATCCTGAGTGGCGATGTCACCGGTACCGGCGATCTCATGAAGGTGGGGGCGGGCGATCTCGCGCTCACCGGCAGCAGTCTTTTCAATGGCGACTGGCGTGTGCGTGAAGGGGCGCTGGTGCTTGACGACAACAGCCGGCTGGGTACCACGCCAAAACTCATCCTCGATGGCGGCGGCCTGAAATTCTCGGCCGACGTGGGCAATCTGCGCGGCTTCAGGCTGACCTCGCGTGGCGGTTATGTCGACAGCAATGGCCATGCGGTCGGCCTCGCCAATGACATCACCAACTGGAGCGGCGATGCCACGCTGACCTTCCGCGACAGCAGCGGCAGTGGCACGGGCGTGACCACGCTCACCGGCAACAACATTGGCGACGGCAATACCGTGGTGGAGTCGGGCACGGTGGTGGGCGCCATTGCGCAGGGCGATCTCACCGTGGCCCAGGACGCCAGCTACCGCCTGGGTGGCGCCGACCGCCAGATCAGTGCCCTGCTGGGCGCAGGCAGTGTGGACCTGGGCAGCAATACCCTGAAGATCGCGCTGGATTACGACCCCTCCAATGGCGGCACGGCACCCTCCTTTGACGGCAAGATCAGTGGTGCCGGCAAGCTGGAACTCAGCAATGCCAACACCGTTTTCAACTGGAGTACCCAGAAAACCCTGGGCATGCTGACCGCGGATACCGGCTCCTTCCTGGGCCAGGGACTGACCGGCATCAATGATTACACCGGCGGCACCACGGTCATGGCCGGTGTACTGCTCAGCATCAGCGACCCGGCCAATATCGGCAGCGGCCCGCTCACCCTGCGGGATGGTGCGCTGGCCATCGCCGCCGGCACCTTTGGCCAGGACATTCATCTCGCGGGGGGTGTCGGCATCCTGCAAACCGCTGGCGACGTGGATTTCACCGGCCAGCTCATCGGCAGTGCCGACCTCCTCAAGCAGGGCACGGGCACCCTCACCCTGAGCGGTGCCAGCTCTTCCATGACGGGCGACACCATCGTGGCCGGTGACGGCAGCTATGTGGCGCTGGCCAATGTGGATGCCTTGGGAACGGGCAAGCTCGTGCTCACCGATGGCGGCGGGTTCAGGCTTCTGGGCAACGGCCAGACGGTCAACCTGCATCCCGTGAGCATTGCCAATGGCAATGGTGTGATCGACACCGGCAGCAACACGGCCCTGTCCGCCGGCGGCATCACCAGCTCGGGCCTTGCGGCCTCACTCCTTGGCACCAGCCGTCTCGTCAAGCAGGGCTCGGGCGACCTCATCCTCACCGGCAACACCCGGCTCGGTGGTGGCATGGAAATCACGGCCGGCCGTGTGCTGCTGGGTGACGGCAGCACGGCCGGCTCCTTCAGCAGCGCCCAGTCCGTCTTTGACCTGTCCTGCCTGTGTTTCGTCTCGTCCGTGGCGGACATCAGCATCGGCAACGGGACCAGCCTGGTCGTGAACAATGGCGCGGCCAACACCACGCTGGGCGACAGCCTCCTGGGCGAGGGCAAGCTGGTGAAGCAGGGAACCGGCCTGCTCAGCCTCACCGGCGCCAATACTTTCACGGGTGGCCTTACCGTGCTGGACGGCTATGTCACCGGCAACAGCGATGACGCCTATGGCGCCGGCACCATCCTGCTCGATGGTGGCGGCCTGCGCCTGACCAGCGACCTTTCGCGCACGCTGGCGCTGGGCAGCAACAACGGCCGCCTGCAGGTGGCCGGCAGCGATGCCTGGCATTTCAGCGGCCAGCTCACCGGCAGCGGTGATCTCGTCAAGACCGGCAGCGGCACCCTCATCTACACGGGCGTGGCCGACCAGACCGGTGAAATTGAAGTGGCCGAGGGCACTTTCCAGGTGGGCGAGGCCTATGTCGGCACGCTGATCGGCAATGTGCAGGTGGATGCCGGCGCCACGCTCAGTTTTGCGCGTGACGACCTCACCGAATACGGCGGCGTGATTGCCGGAGACGGCAATGTGGTGAAGCAGGGCGCGGGCGAACTCGTGCTGACCGGCGACCATCTTTTCAGTGGCGATCTTGTCATCACCAACGGCACGGTGCGCCTCGGGCACGGCGGCAATAGCGGCAGCCTGGCCGGTGGCGCCGAGCTCGATGCCGGCAGCAATCTGGTGGTGGACCGCAGCGGCGTGGCGGAAATCAGCGGCAGCCTGAGCGGCAGCGGTGTCCTCAATGTGGTGGGCACGGGCGAACTGCGCCTGCCCGGCGACAGCAGCGGCTTTGCCGGCCAGACCTTCATCAACAGCGGCAGCATCCGCCTGGACGGCCAGCTCGGCAGCGATCTTTACGTGGCGTCCGGCGCGCTCTTGCAGGGCACGGGCACGCTGGGCGGCAATCTCTCGCTCGCTTCCGGTGGCCGCCTGGCCCCGGGCAATTCCATCGGCACCCTCAATGTCGGCGGCAACTTCATCATGGACAGCGGCAGCGTGCTGGAAATCGAGGTGAATGACAGCGGTGTCAGCGACAAGCTCGTGGTGGGAGGCACGGCGGTCCTGGGTGGTGAGCTGCGCATACGCCCCGCGCCCGGCGATTATTCGCAGCCCGGCTGCTGCACCTTCACCATCCTGACGGCGGCGGCAGTGGATCCGACACACCAGTTCGACCAGGTCATCAACGACCTGGCCTTCCTCAAGACCGATGTGAACTACCTGCCCACCGAGGTGCAACTGGTGTTTTCGCGCAATGGCGGCTCTTTCGGCTCTGTACCGGGCCTGAGCTGGAACCAGCAGCAGGTGTCGCAGGCGCTGGACAAGCTGGAGGCACAGGACCCGGCCAATGCGCTGGTGCAGGAGGTGGTGCCCCTGACCACCGATGAAGTCGGTCCCGCCTTCAACGTGCTCAGCGGCGACACCCTGCTCAGCGCGGTCAACGCCGCCTCGCGCACGGCCCTGCGCTTCAACCACCTGCTCAGCGCGCGCAGCAGCCGCCTTGGCCTGGCCTCGCGCGGCAGCAGCAGTGCCGACCTGGAAAAAAGCCTGGGTGCGGTGCGTGCCGGCCAGATGCCGGAAGCGCCTGCCGCCTTCGGCCGGGCACCGGGCGGCCCTGGTGCCCTGCATTACGACGGCCCCACTTCGAAGGTGGAAGGCCTGTGGGTCGAAGCCAATGGCTTCAAGCTGAACGAAGACAGTGACGAGACCGTCGGCAGTGCCGCCAGCAGCCTGAGCGGCCAGATGCTCGCGCTGGGCATAGACGGCTACTGGAGCGACAACTTCATCCTCGGCTTCGGTGCCGGCTACATGACCGGCACGCTGGATTTCGACAATCGCCAGGGCAGCGGCGATGCCACCGGCGAATTCCTCGGCAGCTATGCGCGCTGGGAAAGCCGTTCCGGCTGGCATTACAAGGCCGCACTCACCCTGGCCCAGCAGAGCACGGACCAGAAGCGCAGTGGCAATATCGGCAGCGTGGCCACGCAGGCGGATTCCTCGGTTGACGTGCAGTCGGCCACGGCGGAATTCGAGGCGGGCGTGGCCCTGCATCTCGGCAGTTACGGCCTGCGTCCCTATGCCCTGCTGGATGTGCAATTCCTGAAACGCGATGCCATCGATGAAACGAGTGCCGGCCCCTCCGGTCTTGTTGCCGATGCGGCCAGCGACGTGGCCGGCGAAGTCGGCCTGGGTATAGAGCTTTCGCGCCCCTGGCTGACAGCGGGCGCCAGCTGGGCACAGCTCATTGCCGGTGCCGCCCTGCTGCAGCCTTTCGGTGACACGCAGCGCCAGCAGACCGTGCATTTCGCCGGCGCCAACGACAGCTTCATCATCAAGGCCACCGCCAACGACAGCGCCGCCATTGCGCTTACGCTGGGCGGCGAGTGGTATCTCAGCAAGTCGGTGGCGCTCTGGGGCGGCTATGAAGGCCGTATCAGCAGCACGACACAGGAGCACAACGCCGTGCTCAGCTTCCAGTACAGATGGTGAGGGAGACCGACATGAAACGTTTATTGCTCGCTGTCGCCCTCGGAACCTCCCTGCTGCAAACCGCCTGCAGCCTGACGCCGGTAGCCAGCCGCGTGCCCGGCTACCTCACCACGCCCAAGGGCAAGCTCCTGCTCAGCCAGCAAGGCCAGTGCTGGCGCACGGCCGAATGGCGGCCGGCGCTGGCCATCAAGCAGTGTGATCCGGAAGTGGTCGCTATCCGCGAAGCGGAAGAGCTGAAGCAGGAAGAAGAAAAGAAAAAAGAGGAAGAAAAGAAAGCCGAGGAGCAGGTGGTGGACGATTCCGGTCCGCATGAAGGCATAGCGCCCGCCGGCTTCGTGTACGTCTCGCCGGAAGAAGAACAGGCACTGATTGCCGCCGGCGCCACGCCGGAGGAAGCGCGTGCCGAATTGCAGGCGCGTGCAGCGGCAGCCAAGTCGGCCACGCGCACCGAGGTGGTGTTTGCTCCGCTGGTGCTGAACAGTGACACCTCCTTCCGCTTCAACGACGACCATCTCACCACGGAAGGCCGGGATGCCGTGATCGAAATGGCCGGCATCATCAAGCGCCGCAAGGCCAGTGACCTCAAGATCACGGTGGTGGGCCATACCGACCGCATCGGCACCGACAAGAAAAACCTCGACCTTTCGCGCCGTCGCGCCGCCACCGTGAAAGCGGCCCTGATTGCCGAAGGCATTCCCGCCGCTGCCATTGAAACGGCCGGCATGGGCTCTTCCATGCCGGTCACGCAGGCGGAGGAGTGCCCGAACTATCTGGTGAAGTGCGAGCTCATCGAATGCCTGCGCCCCGACCGCCGCGTGGAAATCAAGACGCGCGGCCGCGTGGAAAACGGCACCCGCACCGTGCCGGTGGAGAACAAGCAGGGCAGCCTGGGGGCGCCGCCCGCCGAGTCTGATGAGGGCGTGCTGCAGTTCCCGCGCAAGAAATCAGCGGCGATGCAGCGTGAAGAAAGCATCTGCCGCGCCTGAAGTGCTTTGTCGGTGTGAATTCAGCGAAGCGTTCGCACCGGGGCCTTCGTGATGTGCAGTGCGTGATGTGAAAGGAAAGATATCGTCATTCCGGCGAAGGCCGGAATCCATGAAGCGATGAAGGAATCACTGCTGCCTGGGTCCCGGTCTTCGCCGGGACGACGCCTGGGCGGGTCATCAAAAGGCAACGATTCCAGGTGATGCGCTTGAGCGGCAAGCACGAACGCTGCACCGAGTCCGCGGCTGCAATAGCCGGGACTTCCATTCGCAGCCGGCAAACCCCGCTGGTATTTGTGGCCAGTAGTTTTTGCGTGAAAAGCCGCCATCATGGGCTCCGGCCCGCCAGAACAAGACCGCGCCTGCAGGAGGCCTGCCATGACAGCCAGCATCCCCACTTTCTGCCGCATCTGTGAACCGTCCTGCGGCCTTGTGGCCGAGGTGGAAGAGGGTCGCCTCAAGCGCCTGCGGCCGGATGCGGCACATCCTGTCACCAAAGGTTTTGCCTGCCACAAGGGTCTGAGCTTTGATGCCGTCCACCATGATCCGGACCGCCTGAATCATCCGCAGAAACGCAAGAATGCCCGCCACCTGCCCGGTGAGTTCGAACGCATGGCCTGGCCGCAGGCCATTGCCGAGGTGGCGGAAAAGCTGAAGGCCGTGCAGGAAAAATACGGGCACGATGCCGTGGCCGGTTATATCGGCAATCCCACGGCCTTCAATGCCCTGGGCACGCAGGCGCTGACGTCTTTCTTCCTGCAGATGGGCTGCCGTCGCGTTTTCAATTCCGGCACGCAGGATTGCTCCAATAAATTTGCCGGCAGCGAAGCGGTGTTCGGCACCAGTACCCTGCATACGGTGCCGGATCTGGCGAACACAAAATACGCGCTCATCTTTGGCGAGAATCCCAAGGTCTCGCATATGAGCTTTGTCTCCATGGCCGATCCCATGGGGCGGTTGCGCGAGGCGCGCAAGAATGGCGCAACCATTCATTTTGTAAATCCGCGCCATATCGAATCCTCCACACCCGCCACCGGCGAGGTGCTGCAGATAAAGCCCGATACCGATCTCTATTTCATGGCGGCGCTGCTGCATGAAATGGACAAGGCAGGTCTTTTTGACGAGGCCGTGATACGCGAGCACGGCAAGCATGTCGCGGGCCTGCGCGAATTCATTGCGCCTTACAGTGCCGAGGCGGTCAGTGTGGTGGTGGGCCTGCCGGCAGCGATGATTCGTACTGTAGCCCTGGAATTCGGCAGCGCGGACTCCGCCTGCGTGCACATGAGCACAGGGGTGAACATGGGCCGGCAGGGCACGCTCTGCTACTGGCTGCTGAACATGCTGAGCTTTGTCACCGGCAATCTTGATGTCCCGGGCGGCAATCTTTACTCCATGGGTTTTTATCCGGCGGCAAAAGCTGGCAAGGCCAGTCTGGACAATGTGTTTTTCTCCAGCGAGTTTGGTGAATTGCGCCATATCCGTGGTGCCATGCCCGGCAATTTGCTGGCCGACATGATTGTTTCGGAAAAAAGTCCCATCAAGGCGCTGGTGATACTGGCTGGTAATCCTGTGCTCTCCATGGGCGGGGAAGAAAAACTGCGCCAGGCTTTTGAAAATCTGGAACTGGTGGTAGTGCTGGATCTCTTCCGCAATGCCACCGGCGAAATGGCCGATTACCTTTTGCCCTGCACCGACATGCTGGAGCGCCGCGACATCAATATCTGCGGCCTTGGCATGCAGTACGAACCCTTCGTGCAATACACGGATGCGGTGGTGGCGCCACAACATGAGCGCCGCGAGGAGTGGTGGATCCTGGGCAGGCTGGAGCAGGCCCTGGGTTTCAATTCCGTGTTTGCAGAAAGCGAAACGCCGGATGTGTTTGCCCGTCTCAACAAAATGCTGCGCTATACCGATCTTTCCCTGGACAAGGTGAAGGCTGCCCCGCAGAACACCGTGGCCCTGCCCCGGATGGCGGGTGGCCGTTTTTATTCGGACTGGATTCAAACCGAAGACCAGCGCGTGGACTGCTGTCCGCCCTTGTTTGCCGAAGCCCTTGCGCGTTCACGGGCGATTTTTGCCGAGCTGGCGCAGGAGCCGGCGGGCCAGCTCAAGCTGATTTCCCTGCGCAACAATTACATGCAGAACAGCTGGTACCACAATGTGGAAGGCCTCAAGCGCAAGAACCAGCAGGATAATCCCCTGCATGTCTTTCCGGCGGATGCCGAGCGCCTGGGGCTCGCTGACGGGGTACGGGTGAGCGTGGAAAACGAATGGGGGAAAATCGAGGCCTGCGTCATGCTGGACGGGACCCTGCGCGAAGGTGTGGTGGCCATGACGCATGGCTGGGGCAACCGGCGCACGCCCGGCCTGCGCGTGGCCAGTCGTTACCCCGGCAGCAATGTAAATGCCCTGCTGCCCACCGGCCCCGGCAGTTTTGAAAAGCTCAGCAACCAGGCGCACATGACCGGCATTCCGGTGCGTATACGGCCTATGGTTCCTTGATCTGTAGGAGCGGCTTTAGCCGCGAACCTTTTTCTAAAAAAGGTTCGCGGCTAAAGCC
>JASLCO010000236.1 GCA_030146505.1 Moraxellaceae bacterium | reverse complement strand
ATCGGGGTGTAGCTCAGCTTGGTGGAGCGCTACGTTCGGGACGTAGAGGCCGGAGGTTCAAATCCTCTCACCCCGACCATTTCTCCTGCATTTCCCTTCTCTCTCCTGACGGCTCAACCATCGTCCGCATGGCAGCATGGCTTTTCGATGGCCATACTTTGCCAACACGCTTTTTCCCGGACTCACATACTTGACTATCCCGGCGCCTTTGCAGGAGCCAGGCTGAAAATGCCAGGACTCCCGCTTTCGCGGGAGTGACGAGGCATCAGGGATTCAAGTATATAAATACCCTTGCCGGCACCAAGAGACACGACAGCCCTCATGGAAAAACTGCTCAAGGAAATAACGCAGACGCAGGACAACAATGCGCAACTGCTGATTGCACTGGCCGCCGAACTGCGTCCCCGTCGCGCCCGCAATCTCGAACAGGCCACCAATAATGTGCTGGCCCTCTGTTACCTGCTGGAGCAGGAGCCCGGGCTGCGCGAAGGACTGCGCAATTATCTGCTGCGCGTCATCGGCAGCCGGCGCCAGTCCCATCTTTATTCCGACATCGGCATTTTCGACGGCACCGGTTTTTTCACCGAACTGAACCAGCGCCTGGCCTGGAAATTCCTGCCTCCGGCCTACAACGACGAGCATTTCAAGGATGTCTTCAATGAAATGTTCCCGCATCCGGACGACTGGGAATGGATCAACGGCCTGGATGACAGCCTGTGGCTGCGCCTGATCGACGCCGTGCATTTCGAGGAGGTCGGCGCCAGCGCCATGCCGCGCAAGCCCGGCCATGAACTCCTGACCGCACTCACCACACTCGCGCAGCGGCTCACCGCGCTGGGCCTGGACCCGCATCTCGTACGCGTGCATCCGGCCATAGAAGCCTATGAATCCCCCTTCCTCGCCCTGAATTCGGAAATCCAGGACTATGTGCGGGAATACCATGAATTCCTGCTTGGCGAGCGCGACAACCATCGCGACGAAAAACAGGCCCTGGTGCTCATGGCGCAATGCCGCGAACTGCTGCAGCGCATACGCAAGCGCGCACCGGAAACCGGCATCAGCATAGGCCTCACGCAAACCCTAGTACGCATGCGGCAAATCATCAGGCGCATGGAAATCCTGCTCTCGCTGCAGGAAAGCAGTGGCGATGCACGCCACCGCCTGGCCGTGGGCCTGTTCAAGGAGCTGGTGCATGCCAACAACCGCAAATACAGCCTGCGCGAAGTGCTGGCCACGCACACCAGCCTGCTGGCCCTGCGCGTGACAGAAAATGCCGGCCGCACCGGCGATCATTACGTCACCACCACGCGCCGCGACTATTTCGACATGTTCCGTTCCGGCCTCGGAGCCGGCTTCATCGTCGGCTTCATGGCACTGCTGAAAGTACTGGCCAGCAAACTCAGCCTGGCCCCCATAGGCGCAGCCTTCATCTACAGCATGAATTACTCGCTGGGCTTCATGCTGGTGCATGTACTGCATTTCACCATTGCCACCAAGCAGCCAGCCATGACCGCGGCACGCATTGCCGCCAGCATCCAGGAATCGGAAAACAGCCGCGACCGCAACCTCAATGATCTTGCCGATCTTTGCGTGAATGTTTTCCGCACCCAGTTCATCGCCATCATGGGCAATGTGCTGCTGGCCCTGCCCATGGCTTATTTGCTGGCCTGGCTCTGGTATTTCCGCACCGGCCACCACCTGGCCGATCCGGAAAAAGTGCAGCACCTGCTGCACGATCTTGACCCCCTGCACAGCCTGGCCATTTTCCATGCCGCGATTGCCGGTGTGTGTCTTTTCCTGTCCGGCCTCATTTCCGGCTATTACGACAACAAGGCCATCTACAACCGCATTCCCCAGCGCCTGCGCCAGCGCAAAACCCTGCAGAAACTGTTCGGGCAGAAACGCCTGGGCCAGTTGACGGACTATCTGGAAAACAATCTCGGCGCCCTGGCCGGCAATTTCTATTTCGGCATCATGCTGGGCAGCATGGGCACACTGGGGCTCATCCTTGGCCTGCCGCTGGACATACGCCACATCACCTTTTCCTCGGCCTATCTCGGCTTTGCCTTCGTCGGCGCCGACCAGAACCTGCCCCTGCACACGCTGCTGCTGAGCTTTTACGGCCTGGCTGGCATAGGCCTCACCAACCTGCTGGTGAGTTTCGGGCTGGCGCTGCTGGTAGCCTTGCGCTCACGTGGCGTGCACAACCGGCAATGGCTGCCCCTGATCGGCATGATAGGCAGGCGCTTTGTGCGCAATCCGTTGCAGTTTGTCTGGCCGCCGCGCGACAAGCCCGACGACAGCGAGGCAGAAAAAAAGGCCGCGTGAGCGGCCTTTTTCATCAAGGGAAAAATCAGACGCTTTCCTGCAATTGCTGCAGGATGGCGGGATTTTCCAGCGTGGACACATCCTGGGTGATGGTCTCCCCCTTGGCAATGGAGCGCAGCAGGCGGCGCATGATTTTTCCAGAGCGTGTCTTGGGCAGATTGTCGCCAAAACGGATTTCCTCCGGCTTGGCAATGGCGCCGATCTCGCTCGCCACCCAGTCGCGCAGGTTGCCGACTATCTTTTTTGCCTC
>JASLCO010000216.1 GCA_030146505.1 Moraxellaceae bacterium | reverse complement strand
CCACAGCGAAACCTGCAGGATCTTGCGCACTTCATCGGCTGTCAACTTCTTGTGCGCAAAGCTTTCGGCGGTGACATTAACACCGCCTGAGAAAAAGAAAGAGGCCCAGCCAGCGGCGTCGGACAGCGTCTGTATACGCGGCTGTATTTGCGCGACGACGCGGGAAAGGTATTCCGGATTGACGGCCCATTTCTGGAAAGCCTGCATCAGCTGCGGCACCGACATTTCGCGCAGCCACACACTGTTCAACCAGGAGAGTTTTTCCACATCGAAAATCGGGCCGCCGAGAGAGACGCGCTTGATGTCGAAATTTTCCACCATTTCATCCAGCGTGAATTTCTCGCGCTCATCCGGCATGGACCAGCCCATACGACCGAGATAATTCAGCAATGCTTCCGGCAGGAAGCCCATGCGCTCGTAGTAATTGATGCTGGTGGGATTCTTGCGCTTGCTGAGCTTGGACTTGTCCGGATTGCGCAGCAGGGGCATATGGCAAAACACGGGTTGCTGCCAGCCGAACAATTTGTAGAGCAGCACATGCTTGGGCGTGGAGCTGATCCACTCTTCGCCGCGTATCACATGGGTGATTTCCATGAGGTGGTCGTCCACCACATTCGCGAGGTGATAGGTGGGCAGGCCGTCGGCCTTCATCAGCACCTGCATGTCCACTTCGGACCAGGGAATCTCGATATCGCCGCGCAGCATGTCCGGAATCACGCAGATGCCTTCGCGCGGCACCTTCATGCGGATGACGGCAGACTCGCCAGCAGCCAGACGCTTTTCCACTTCTGCCTTGTCGAGATTGATGCAGTGGCCGTCATAACCCGGGTTCTGCTTGGCGGCCATCTGTTCGGCACGCAGGGCATCCAGACGTTCGGAAGAACAGAAGCAATGGAAGGCATGGCCGTCTTGCACCAATTGCTGTGCATGCTGGTGGTAAATCGCGCTGCGCTCGCTCTGGCGATACGGCGCATGCGGGCCGCCGACATCGGGGCCTTCGTCCCATTCCAGTCCCACCCACTTCAGGGCCTGCAGGATCTGCTCCTCGGATTCGCGCGTGGAGCGCACCTGGTCGGTGTCTTCTATGCGCAGGATGAACTTGCCCTGGTGCTGGCGGGCGAAGCAGACATTGAAGAGCGCGATAAAGGCGGTACCGACATGGGGATCGCCAGTGGGAGAAGGAGCAATACGGGTACGGACGGTGGTCATGAAGCAATCCGGGCTACGGGAAATGAGGCGGGATTATACGCATGGGGCGGGGGCTGGCACATGCCGAAGCACTCGTGCTCTTGTCTGGCCCGACTCTCCGTCAGAGCCAATAAAAAGGGATTCATATACTTAACTCCCCCGCCCCATTTTTAACCCGTCATTCCCTTGATAAGCGGGACAAAAGTCCGAAGGGCGCGCCTGTAATAAGTCCCCTTGGAGGATTGAACAGCCGCAGGCTGGCTCCGAAGGGGTGAATAATCTCATGGCCTCAAGCAGGGCTTTAAAACATCAAGATTCCCGCTTTCGCGGGAATAACAACGCATTTAGGGAGTTAAGTATGTAATTCCCAATAAAAAAGCCCGCGATGGCGGGCCTTTTTATTGGGTCTGGCGGAGAGGGAGGGATTAGAACCCTCGGTAGACTTGCGCCTACGCCTGATTTCGAGTCAGGTACATTCAACCGCTCTGCCACCTCTCCGAGCGGGCCGCAAAGATACCGGCTCCGCCCTGCCTAAACAAGGCCTCAGAGGGGAATATCGTCCACGGTATTGGCGGCTGTCTGGATGGCATCATTGCCGAGATTGCCAGCCACCGGAATGATGGAAACAACCGCACCCACCACACGCATGGGAACAGTCACGATCTTGGTCAGGAAGCAGCCGCTGAGGGAGGATGCCAGGGCAGCAACAGCGAGGAGGCGCAGAACATTCTTATTCATTGTCAGACTCCAGATAGATAGGGTGGCGCGGACACAGGCGCCATGCCGCCTGTGAGTCTGACAGGACAGCAGCGGCGCGACAATGCCACTGCCACCCTGACGGAAGGACGGGCAATCAGCCGAGTTTGACGCCCAGGCGATGCGCCACTTCTTCATAGGCCTCGACCACGCCACCCAGGCCCTGGCGGAAGCGGTCCTTGTCGAGCCTCTTGCGCGTGTCCTTGTCCCAGAGACGGCAGCCATCGGGCGAGAACTCGTCACCCAGCACGATTTCGCCGTGGAATAGGCCGAATTCCAGCTTGAAATCCACCAGCAGCATATTGCCGGCATCAAAAAGCTGCTTGAGCACATCATTCACCTTGAAAGAAAGCTCTTTCATTCGGGCCAGTTGCTCGTCCGTGGCCCAGCCGAAGGAACGCACATGGTATTCGTTGACCATGGGATCGCCGAGGGCATCATTCTTGAGGAAGAGCTCGAAGGTGGGCGGATTGAGCTCGCGACCCTCTTCCACGCCGAGGCGACGCACCAGGCTGCCGGCGGCAAAATTGCGCACCACGCACTCCACCGGAATCATGGTGAGCTTCTTCACCAGCGATTCAGTATCGGACAGCAACCTTTCGTGATGCACGGGCACGCCGGCGGCAGCCAGCTTGTCCATGATGAAGGCATTGAACTTGTTGTTCACCATGCCTTTGCGCTCAAGCTGCTCGATGCGCTTGCCGTCAAAGGCCGAAGTGTCGTTACGGTAAAGGATCACCACGTGATCGGCATCATCCGTGGTGTAAACCGACTTGGCCTTACCGGTATACAGCAGGTCGCGCTTTTCCATTCATGTCTCCGGAATCTTTGGGCCAGTTGCTGACGATGGACTCGAACAGGGTCTTCGTCGTGGACTGGGGCGCCAGGGTATCGTCGTCTTTCTGCAGCGTCAGGGAATAGGCACTCTGGCCACGGGTCACGCGCAACTGGTAGGCCGTCTTCTTGCCGTCGGCATCGGGCAGCGTAAGGTAATACATGCCCACGCGCTGATCGCGATCATCCACCTTGATATTGCCGGCATGCAGTGAAGCCTCAAGGCGATCCCAGATGGCGTTGAAGTCACCCTCTATGCTCACCACCGGATAACCGTTGCCATCCTGCGTCAGCGTTGGCTTTTGCAAGGGTACGGGCGTTGCCGGCGTGCTGGTGGCATCAGGAAGAGCGGCCAGTGGCTTGGGCCTGGGTGCTTCGAACTTCTTGCTGGTATCGAAGCTGACCTCGGGCCCGGGCGGAATCGGGTAAAGCGGTTTTATGCTGCGCGTCTCCTGCCCGTCCGGAAACTTGAGCGGGGCCTCTTCCCGGGCCGAGCGGTAATCGCTGGCGCGGTCACGGAAATAGCTGCTGCAGGCAGTGGTGCCGGCCAGCAGCAATCCCAGGCAGACAAGCTGCGGCAAACGACGCATCAGAGCACTCCGCCCTGACGCAGGGCCGCACGCACCGGCTCATGGCAGGACTCGGCCAGTTCGGTCAGCGGCAGGCGTATGCCGGGGCCGATACGCCCCATTTCCTGCAGCGCCCACTTCACGGGAATGGGATTGGATTCGATGAAAAGATCGCGGTGCAGCGCCATGAGCGGCTGGCTGAGGGCGCGGGCAGATTCGGCATCGCCCCTGAGGGCGGCGGCACAGACCTTGGCCATGGCGGCAGGTGCCACATTGGCAGTCACGGAAATATTGCCCTTGGCACCGAGCAGGATGAGCTCGTGGGCGGTGGGATCATCGCCGGAATACACCGTCATCCTGTCGCCCACCAGCGCGATGAGTTCGCGGCCGCGTTCCAGGTTGCCAGTGGCATCCTTGATGGCGGCAATATTGGGCAAGCCGGCCAGGCGGGCGACGGTGGCATTCTGCATGTCCACGCCGGTGCGGCCCGGCACGTTGTACAGCCACTGCGGAATGGCCACGGCCTCGGCAATGGCCTTGTGGTGCTGGTACAGGCCTTCCTGGGTCGGCTTGTTGTAGTAGGGGGTCACCAGAAGCGCGGCATCAGCACCGACTTCAGCAGCAGCACGGGTCAGCTCTATGGCTTCACGGGTGGAGTTGGCGCCGGTACCGGCAATCACCGGGATACGGCCGGCGGCAGTCTTGATCACGGCCTTGATGACAGCCAGATGCTCGTCCACATCCAGGGTGGCCGATTCGCCGGTGGTGCCCACGGCGACGATGGCGTTGGTGCCCTCGGCCACATGCCATTCCACCAGCCGCTGCAAGGCGTCCCAATCCACGGCGCCATCGCGCTGCATGGGCGTTACCAGGGCAACGATGCTGCCGCTAATCATGCTGTTCTCCGGGTTCGAAAAGACGGGCTGCGAGAAGACTGGCAATGGTAATGGCCGGCGTTGCCCTTGAACAGGGACGCAACCGGGCCGGCACAAAATCCGCACAAACAAAAAAGCCGGCAGAAGCCGGCTTTTCTTGAAACGCTTGCATCATTGGAACGGCTGCGTTCCGAAACTGGAGCGGGAAACGAGACTCGAACTCGCGACCCCGACCTTGGCAAGGTCGTGCTCTACC
>JASLCO010000196.1 GCA_030146505.1 Moraxellaceae bacterium | reverse complement strand
TGAAGCCGCTCCTGCGGGATAGCGCCCATGAAAAAGCCCGGCATTGCCGGGCTTTTTCATTTCACAGCGGTCACCGCCTTTTCACAGCATCATGCAAGGCAGCAGCGGGCTCATGCGTGCTCGCTGATGTACTTCAGGGTGAAGTCGTGGTCTTCCTGCAGGGCTTCCCTTATTTTGCCCGCGAAGAGTTCGGCGACTTTCTTGCCGACTATGGGCAGGGAGCATTCCACATCGAATTCCAGCGCAAGCCGGCACTGTCCGGGCGCCACTTCATTGAAGCTGCCACTGGCGCTGATGGTCACCGGCGAGCCCAGTGGCGTGATGGCCAGGCTGACTGCTGCCGTCTGCGGACCAAGACGGCGGCAACGGTTTTCATGGCGCATCACGTAATCGCGCCCCACCAGCTTGCGCGCCCAGTCCGGCACGCCCTTGAGGTCTGGCGCAATGGTGCGCTCCAGCAGCACGACGATGGCCTGCTCGTCCGTCACAGCCTCCTTGATGTCTATGCGCTGCGCGCCCAGCGCGCGGTATTTGGCCTCGAGATAGGGCGGGCTGCCGTAAACCGGCCAGAGTACGTCGAGGCCGACGGGAAAATCCTGGGCAAGGCTGAATTTCACGGGTGCGCACTTCTTGTCATGGATGGAGCAATCATTCTGGCAGCCTCCGGCGGAATCCGCATTGGCCGCCGAGAAAGGCGCGCGCGGCCCGGCTCCCCGGACGGCGCCCGCAGGCATGGACAAGGTGCGCCGCTTCTTGCAGGATGCGCGCCGGACTGAACGCAACGATTCAGGACGGAGCCTGGGCAGGAGAAAAACCTCAAGAACCCGGGTCTCGCGAAGACCAACAGGGCCGCAAGGCTCGCCTATCCCATCAGGAGCCTGCTGATGCTGATCTGGTTTGTCCTTCTTTACTGGGTACTTTCTGTCGCGCTGGGCCTCTGGGCCGCCCGCCGCGTGCACAACACCGCCGACTTCGCCGTCGCCGGCCGCAGCCTGCCGCTGGTGATGATCACCACCATGGTTTTCGCCACCTGGTTCGGTTCGGAAGCCGTGCTGGGCATTCCCGCCACCTTCCTGGACGAAGGCCTGGGCGGCATCGTGGCCGACCCCTTCGGCGCCTCGCTCTGCCTCATCCTCGTCGGCCTTTTCTTTGCCGTGCCGCTCTACCGCATGCGCCTGCTCACCATTGGTGACTACTACCGCCTGCGCTACGGCCGCAGCGTGGAAGTCATCACCTCGCTGGGCGTGGTGCTGTCCTACCTGGGTTGGGTGGCCGCGCAGATCACGGCGCTGGGTCTTGTGTTCAATGTGGTGTCCGACGGCCATATCAGCCGCGAAATGGGCATGCTCATCGGCACCTGCTCCATCCTGCTTTACACCCTGCTCGGCGGCATGTGGTCCGTGGCCGTCACCGACTTTGTGCAGATGATCATCATCGTGCTGGGCATGATCTACATCGCCTTCGTGGTCGCCGGCCAGGTGGACGGCGGCGCCATGGCGGTCGTGCACCATGCTGCCGAGGCCGGCAAATTCAGCAATTTCTGGCCGGCCCTCGAGCCCGGCGCCATCCTTGCCTTCGTGGGAGCCGGCATCACCATGATGTTCGGCTCCATCCCGCAGCAGGACGTGTTCCAGCGTGTGGCTTCCTCCAAGAATGAAAATGTGGCCCGCACCGGTTCCATACTCGGTGGCAGCTTCTATTTCATCTTCGCCATGATCCCGATTTTCCTGGCCTACTCCGCCACACTCATCAATCCCGAGATGGTGAAGCAATGGCAGGCAAACGATTCGCAGATGATCCTGCCCTCGCTGGTGATGCAGAACGTGAACGTGTTTGCCCAGGTGCTGTTCTTCGGCGCCCTGCTCTCTGCCATCAAGAGCTGCGCCAGCGCCACCCTGCTGGCACCGTCCGTGACTTTTGCCGAAAACATCCTGCGCGATCTTTTCCCGCGCAAGCTCACCGACCGCGAAAACCTCAACCTCATGCGTGTGGTGGTACTGGTCTTCACGGCACTGGTGGGCGCCTATGCCTGGTATTCGCAGCAGGAAGGCACCACGATTTATTCCATGGTGGAAAACGCCTACAAGGTGACGCTGGTCGGCACCTTCGTGCCGCTGGCCGCCGGTCTTTACTGGCGCCGCGCCACCAATACCGGCGCCCTCGCCTCCATCGTGCTCGGCGTCGGCACCTGGCTCGTCATGGAATTTGTTTCTCCGGAAGGCGAAGGCCTGTGGCCGCCGCAACTGGCCGGTTTCCTCATGGCCATCGTGGGCATGGTCATCGGCTCCTACGCCAGCCAGCCACACGAAGACCCGCTCACGCACCACCACGCCAAACGCCACGGTGAGCGCATCGAAAAGGAACAGCGCAGCAGCAATCCCATGGCGCACTGATTGGCAGGCATAAAAAAGCCCGGCATTGCCGGGCTTTTTTATGGGCACCATATACCGGACAAAACACGCACTTCTGAGACAGCGTCATTCCCGCGAAAGCGGGAATCTCAGGATATTTGGCAGGTTTTAAACAGGGAGATTACTCGCGGAGCTCGCCCCCCGGATTAAATCCTTCCAGGGCAGGCTCTTCGGGCCAGCCTGCGGCTATTCAATCCCCCAAGGGGACTTATTACAGGCGCGCCCTTCAGGCTTTTGTCCCGCTTATCAAGGGAATGACGGGCCTTGAGCTTGTCATGCATATAGTCCGCTTTTTTATGCCTCGCGTTTGGCCCTGGCTTTTGCAGCGCGCGCCTTGCGCGCTTCCTTGGGATCAATCAGCAACGGACGATAGATTTCCACGCGGTCACCCGCTTTCAGCACACAGGCTGCCGGATCTTTTTCCAGCTTGCCGAAAATGCCGAAGCGGGTGGTTTCATGGTGGATGCCAGGAAAGCGTGCTGCCAGGCCGGAGGCCTGAACGGCATCGGGAATCGTACTGCCGGCCGGCAACAGCAAGGGCATGAGCACCTGTTCATGCGGCAGGGCATAAACCACTTCCACCGGGATCATTTCAGCGTTTGCCATATATCTGCACCGCACGGCGCTGGAAGGCATCCACGGTTTGCGTGGCAGCCTGGTTGATGGCGGTGCCGGCGGCAAACTGCAGGAATTTTGCCTGCACCTGGAAATCCACCGTGAAATTCACCTTGCAGGCGGCGGCCTGCAAGGCCTGGAATTCCCAGCAGCCGCGCAGCGAATCAAAGGGGCCGGACAGGAATTCGATATCTATGCGCTCATGCCGGGTGGCGCGGTTGCGGGTAGTCAGCGCCTGCGACAGACCCAGACGCGAAAACGCCATGCGCGCTTCCATATCGTCGCCCTCCTGCGCCAACACTTCGGAGGCGATACAGAACGGCAGGAATTCCCGGTAACGGGCCACGTCGTTCACCAGCGCAAAAATCTCTTGCGCCGAATAAGGCAGCAGCGCCGAGCGCGTTACCGTGGCCATGTCGTGCCTTTCACGCGGCTTATGCCACGAAGCCTGCCAGCACCCAGAGGATGGCCAGCGGCAAGGCAATGCGCACGGCCACGCGCCAGAGGTTGTAGAGGCCTTCATTGGGCAGCGCCAGTTCCTTGCGCGCATGGCTGATCTTCATGCCCCAGCCGGCAAATACCGTGAACCCCAGCAGCGCCAGCAAGAGCAGGAAGCCGAAGCCCTTCAGCAGCAACTGCAGGCCGGCAGGGCCACCGGCATACCACACCGCCTCGCCGAGCAGGGTGGCCAGTACAAAGACCAGCATCACCGCCTGCAGGCGCGGCATCTTCTTTTCCGCCAGCCAGAAGAGCAACGGCTCGGCCAGCCATTGCAGCGCCAGCAGCGCGGCCAGAATGAGGGCCGACATCAGCATCCATACCGCCGGGCCGGTGGGCACGATCCGCAAGGATTCGCCGCCGGCATTGGCCTGCACGGCCGCCACGAAAGGGGCCAGGGCGAGCAGCAGCAAAACCCCCAGCAGGAGGTGGGCCAGCA
>JASLCO010000123.1 GCA_030146505.1 Moraxellaceae bacterium | reverse complement strand
AAAAAAAAACAAGCCCCCTGCGGCTTTTTTTTTTTGGGGGGGTTTTTTTGGCGGCGGGGCTTTGCCGCACACCCCGGTTTTGCGGGCAAAACCCCGCTCCTACAGCCCAATCCTTATTTCAGGATGAACTGGCCACGCGTCGTACCGCGTCCAGCCAGCCCTTGTAGAGAAACTCGCGCCGCTCTTCCGTCATCACCGGCATGAATTCACGCTCGCAGTGCCAGAGCCCGGCAATCTCCTCCAGCGACTTGAACAAACCGGCCTGCAGTCCGGCCAGGTAAACCGCACCCAGCGCCGTGGTCTCCGTTACAGTGGGCCGATCCACGGCCACGCCTATGATGTCGGCCAGGCGCTGCGACACCCAGTTGTTCACCACCATGCCGCCGTCTATGCGCAAGGTATTCACCTCGCTGGCACCGTCGCGCTTCATGGCCTCCATGAGGTCACGCGTCTGGAAACAAACCGACTGCAGGCCGGCGGTAACGATTTCGCTGATGCCGGTATCGCGGGTGAGGCCGAGGATGGCGCCACGCGCATGCGGATCCCAGTAAGGGGCACCCAGTCCCGTGAAGGCCGGCACCAGATAAACACCGCGCGCATCATCCGTCTTTTGTGCAATGGCTTCGGTTTCCGAGGCATTGCCGATGAGCTTCAAGCCATCACGCAGCCACTGGATCGTCGCACCGGCCACGAAAATGCTGCCTTCGATGGCATAGGTGGTTTTTCCAGCCAGGCGATAGGCCACGGTGGACAACAGGCGGTTCTGTGAGCGGACCACCTGGCTGCCGGTATTCATCACCATGAAACAGCCTGTGCCATAGGTGCTTTTCACCATGCCTGGAGCGAAACAGGCCTGGCCTATCAGTGCCGCCTGCTGATCGCCCGCCATGCCTCCGATGATGACGGGGGCCCCCAGGAAATCTGCCGTGCAGTGACCGAAATCCGCACTGGAATCCTTGACCTCCGGCAGGACGGAAGCGGGAATACCCAGCAGGTCCAGCAATTCTTCATCCCATTGCTGCGTGCAGATATTGAACAACAGCGTACGCGAGGCATTACTGGCGTCCGTGGCGTGGGATTTCCCGCCAGTGAGTTTCCAGAGCAGCCAGGTATCAATCGTGCCAAAGGCAAGCTCGCCTTTTTCGGCACGCGCACGTGCATCCGGTACATTGTCCAGCAGCCACGCCAGCTTGGTACCGGAAAAATAAGGGTCCAGCAGCAGGCCGGTCTTTTCCTGCACGGCGGCCTCATGGCCCTGTTGCTTGAGCTTTTCACAGAAAGAAGCCGTGCGACGATCCTGCCAGACGATGGCATGGTGCAGCGGCGTGCCGGTGGCACGATCCCAGAGCACCGTGGTTTCGCGCTGGTTGGTGATGCCGATGGCGGCAATGTCCGTGGCCGTAAGGCCGGCCTTGCGCATGGCCTCGCGACAGACACTTTCCACCGTCCACCAGATTTCCAGGGCATCGTGCTCCACCCAGCCGTCTGCCGGGAAATGCTGGCGGAACTCCAGTTGGTGCGAAGCCTGTGGCTTGCCCGTAGCGTCGAACACGATGGCGCGTGTGCTGGTGGTGCCCTGGTCTATGGCAAGGAGATGGGTGGCGCTCATGACAATCCCTTGGATTTGATGTGCATGGATTTGCTGTTCTTATGCAGGGGAGGAATGCTGAGTCTGCCCGTGACAGGCGCCAAGGACAATTGCGGCCAGAAGCAGGTGCGAATGCGGCATGCTTTTGTGGGAAAGACTTTAACCGCGATGCTTTTCTTTGTTTTTGTAGACCGGGCTTTAGCATTCTTCCTGTAGGTCGGGCTTCAGCCCGACAAGGACTGTCAAACCAACACCGCTGCGGGCTAAAGCCCGAGACCTACATACTCGCCATCGCGGCTGAAGCCGCCCCCACGGGAGGGGATACGGGAGATTTCAAGAGGGGCGAGTCTCGGGATACAAGTGAAGAATTTGCGTTGCCATGATAGCCAGTGTAAATCCGATGGCATCTGCCACTACGTCACCAAAAGCAGCATCACGGCCGGTGAAGTGCTGCAGGACCTCGATCATGATGCCCAGCGCCAACAGGGCCAGCACCACCCATATGACACGGAATCGTGGCCAGCCCAGGCATAGCAACACTCCCAGAGCAAAGAAGGCCAGCACATGGTTGGCCTTGTCATAGGCAAAGCCCTTCATGACTGGCGCAGAGTCCAGGGCCAGATAAAGCACGGCGCCAAGACACAGAAAAAAGGCGGCGCGCAGCGGCCAGTTCAACTGCTCGATGGCTTTTTCAAACATAGCCGTCCGGATTCCCCGACTGCCAGCGCCAGGCATCACGACACATTTCATCCACGCCCCGACATGCCTTCCAGCCCAGCAGCTTTTCCGCCAGCACCGGATCGGCGTAGCAGCTGGCAGCATCACCGGGACGGCGGGCCACGATTTCATAGGGGATTTTCTGACCCGAGGCCGATTCGAAAGCGCGAATCATGTCCAGCACGGAATACCCCTGGCCAGTGCCGAGATTGATGGCCGTGGCCCCCTGCGGTTTTTGCCGCGCCAGCCAATCCAGTGCCTTGACATGGCCCTGCGCCAGGTCCACCACATGGATGTAGTCGCGCACGCCGGTACCGTCAGGCGTTTCATAATCGCCACCAAACACGCGTAATTGCGGCAGACGGCCCACGGCCACCTGGGAAACGAAGGGCATGAGGTTATTGGGGATGCCGTTGGGGTCTTCGCCGATTCGCCCGCTTTCATGCGCCCCCACCGGATTGAAATAGCGCAGCAGCGCCATGCGCCACGCGGGTTCGGCGGCAGCGAGATCACGCAGCATGTCTTCGATCATGAGCTTGGTGCGGCCGTAAGGATTGATCGCAGACAGCGGTGCGCCCTCATCCAGTGGCACCGTTTCCGGAATGCCGTAGACCGTGGCAGAAGAACTGAAGACCAACTGGTGACAGCCGGCAGCCCGCATCACGTCGACAAGCACGATGGTGCTGACCAGGTTGTTGTCGTAATACAGCCAGGGGTTGGCCACGGATTCACCGACGGCCTTGAGGCCGGCGAGATGGATCACGGCATCGGGCTTTTCCCGGGTGAAAATTTCCGCCAGCGCTTCACCGTCGCGAACATCCAGTTCGTGTACGGGAAAATCGCGACCGGTGATTTCACGCACACGGCGCAGGCCCTCCGGCTTGCTGTTGCTGAAATTGTCCACCACCACCGGGACATGACCTGCCTGGATCAGCTCGATACAGGTGTGGGAGCCGATATAACCGGCGCCACCGGTAACAAGAACCTTCATTGCAAATACTCCATGAGCCGTACCGGCCTTGATACTTGCCTGCAGAGCGTGCGAATGAATTCGCACCTACGAGCCTTTGCCCCACCCCACGGGACTTTCTTCGATTCTAGGTCGGGCTGAAGCCCGACCTAGAAGGGTAAAAAGCCAACCCGTTTTTTTGTAGGAGCAGCTTTAGCCGGATTCAGATGCTTTCACCACGACCTATGCCGAAGTAGCGGAAGCCGTAGGCCTGCATCTGCTCGGGCTCGTAGAGGTTACGGCCATCAAAAATCACCGGGCGTTGCATTTTTGCAGCCAGTTCGTTGAAGTCCGGATTCCAGAACTCATCCCAGGCAGTCACCAGCACGATGGCGTCTGCCTTCTCGGCGGCGCCCACGGCTGAATCGGCCAGCACCAGCAGTTGCTGAGCAGGATAGGTTTTCTGCAGTGCCTCCAGCGCCAGCGGATCGTAAACCCGGGTACGGCATCCCTGTGCCCACAGCGCCTGCAGTAGAGGATGCACGACTGAATTGTTGACGCTGGACGTACCGGGCTTGAAGGCCGCGCCCCAGACCGCCACCGTCCTGCCCGCCAAGTCTCCGCGGAAAAAGCGCCAGAGTTTGCGGAAGAGGATTTCCTTCTGTGACTCGTTGATGTCCAGCACGGTTTCGATGAGGCCTTCCGTATCCAGCTCTTCCTTGATGGTGCGGGCAAAGCTCAGGAGGTCACCGGAAAAGCTGGGGCCGCCGAAACCGCAACCCGCCTGCAGGTAATCACCGCCCACACGAGGATCGGCCGCCATACCCTGACGCACGAGCTCAATGTCGACACCGATTTTTTCTGACAAGGCCGCCATTTCGTTCATGAAGCTCACACGCGTGGCCAGCATGGCATTGATGCCGAACTTGATGAGTTCGGCAGCTGCCACCGGCACCACCATGACCTCGTGCGCCTGGCGCATGAAGGGCCGCATGAAATCCTTCACGCAATCAATCACAACCTTGTCTTCTGAGCCCAGCAGGAAAAGTTGCGGGCGCTCGAAGTCCGCCAGCGCAGTGCCCTCGCGGATGAAAAGCGGCAAGGCGGCCAGATAGGCGCGATCGCTGCGGCCTTCGCCATCGAGAATGGCATCCATGTCGTGCTGTATGCGCTGCAGGCTGCCTACGGGCAGCGGTGTCAGTACCAGCAGGACCGTGTCACCCTTCATGGAAGCCAGCACGGGCTGTATGGCTGCACGCAGGGAAGATTCCGTGTAGTTGTCCGCCAGCAGGTGCACACTGCCAAGACCGCGACAGCTCATGTCGACTTTCAGGCGGCCGGCGGCTTTTTGCTCTTCCA
>JASLCO010000120.1 GCA_030146505.1 Moraxellaceae bacterium | reverse complement strand
CCTCTGGTTCCCCGCCGGCCTTGTGCTTTATTGGGTGGTGAACAACCTGCTTTCCATCACCCAGCAGTGGGTGATCACCAAGCAGATAGAAAAAGGCGACGCCAAGCGAGCCTGAAAAAAGGCCCCGAGAGGGGCCTTTTTCTTTTTTCTCTCCGCGTGTTTTCTCCCTTTCCCTCCGGGAGAAGGTCTGCTGAGGGGAAACAAGCAGGATTCATGCTAAAAATTCACAAGCCAAGCCGCTGCAGCAAAACACATCCGATATCCATGAACCAAAACCACGCCACCGACACTATCGCCGCCATCGCCACCCCCCCCGGCCGTGGCGGCGTGGGCATCATCCGCATTTCCGGCCCACAGGCACATGCCATCGCGCAGGCGCTTTTGCAGCGGGAAAAAAACCTGCCCTTGCGTCAGGCCCTGTTTGCCGTTTTCCGTGATGAAGACGGCTCCGCCATTGATGAAGGCCTGTTGCTCGCCTTCCAGTCTCCCAGGTCTTTTACCGGTGAAGACGTCGTGGAATTGCAGGGCCATGGTGGCGTGGTAGTGATGGACTTGCTGCTCAAGCGCGTGCTGGCGCTGGGCGCACGCATGGCCCGGCCCGGTGAATTTTCCGAGCGTGCCTTTCTCAACGACAAGCTGGATCTGGCCCAGGCCGAAGCCATCGCCGATCTGATTGATGCGGGCTCCGAGCAGGCGGCGAAATCCGCCCTGCGCTCGCTTTCCGGCGTGTTCTCGGAAAAAGTGCATGCCCTTGTGGAAGAGCTCATCCACCTGCGCATGTATGTGGAAGCCGCCATTGATTTTCCCGATGAGGAAATCGATTTTCTTTCGGATGGCCACGTCGAAAAAAAATTGCGCGAGTTGCAGGAGCAACTCGCAGACGTACAAACCCAGGCAAAACAAGGCGCCTTGCTGCGTGAAGGCATGCGGGTAGTAATCGCCGGCAAACCCAATGCCGGCAAATCCAGCTTGCTCAACGCACTGGCTGGCTTCGATGCCGCCATCGTCACCGACATTGCCGGGACCACCCGCGACGTGCTGCGCGAACACATCCAGATTGATGGCATGCCCCTTCACGTCATCGACACCGCCGGCCTGCGCGAAACCACGGATGTGGTGGAGCAGGAGGGCGTGCGCCGCGCCCTGCGCGAAGTGGAAAAGGCTGACCGGGTTTTGTTCGTGTTTGATGCCAGCCAGTCCGAAGATCCTCTGCAGCAGGCCGCCGGGTTTTTCTCCCCACTGCCATCACCGGAAAAACTGTTGCTGGTGGCCAACAAGATTGATCTTCCAAACAGCATCCCGGAAGAAGAAGCGAGTACACAAAAGGGCTATCGCCAACTCCGGATTTCCGCGCACACGGGTGAAGGCCTGCCCGCCCTGCGCGAAACCTTGAAAGCCGCCATGGGTTTTGAAAGTGGCGAAAGCGGTCTTTTCAGCGCCCGCCGTCGTCATCTCGATGCCCTGGAAAAAGCCGGCGTCTCCCTGCAGGTCGCCATGCAGCAGCTTTTGCACCAGGCGGCCGGTGAGCTGGTGGCCGAAGACCTGCGCGTTGCACAAAACAGTCTTTCGGAAATCACCGGCGAATTCACACCCGATGATTTGCTGGGTCGTATTTTCTCCAGCTTTTGCATCGGAAAATAAAAAAGCGTTTCCGGCCAAAGCCGCTCCCGCAAGAAAGAAAAAACCATGAGCACAATGAACCCCAACTCCACCGGCCGCATCATCATGGCCAGCCTGGTCGGTACCTCCATCGAGTTCTACGATTTCTACATCTTTGCCACTGCAGCGGCTCTGGTATTGGGGCCATTGTTTTTCCCCGGCGAATCGGAAAGTGCGCAACTCCTTTCCGCCTTCGCCAGTTTCAGCATTGCCTTCATTGCGCGCCCCCTGGGCTCGGCCCTGTTCGGGCATTTCGGGGACCGCCTGGGGCGCAAGTCCACGCTGGTGGCCTCGCTGCTCATCATGGGCTTGTCCACCACGCTGATCGGCGTTTTGCCCACGCATGCGCAGATCGGCATCTGGGCGCCGGTGATTCTTTGCCTGTTGCGTTTTGGCCAGGGCATCGGTCTCGGCGGGGAGTGGGGCGGGGCGGCTTTGCTGGCCACGGAAAATGCACCGGCCGGCAAGCGTGCCTGGTTCGGCATGTTTCCGCAGTTGGGTGCGCCGCTGGGCTTCATTTTTGCCAACGGACTTTTCCTGTTGCTGGCGCTCACGTTGAGTGACGAGCAGTTCCGCAACTGGGGCTGGCGGATTCCCTTCCTGCTGAGTTCGGTGATGCTGGCGCTGGGCCTGTATGTGCGGCTATCGCTGGTGGAGTCACCGGTATTCCGGGCGGCCATGGCGCGCGAGGAAAAGGTGAAGGTGCCCTTGCTCACCTTGCTGCGCGGGCATGGCCGCACCACCTTGCTGGGCACTTTTTCCATGGTGGTCTGCTATGCGCTCTTTTACATCGCCACTGTTTTTTCCCTGAGCCACGGCACCAAGGTGCTGGGCTTCAGCCGGCAGGAATTCCTCGGGCTGGAGCTCATCGCCATTGTCTTCATGGCGGCAGGCATTCTGGTCTCGGCGGCACTGGCGGACCGTCATGGCCGCCGGCCGGTGATGATGGTGGGCATGGCGGCCGCTGCTATTTCCGGCTTCCTGATGCCGGCGTTCTTTGCCGATGCCAATCCGCTGGCCATTACCGCCTTCCTTTCGTTGGAGCTTTTCCTAATGGGCATCACCTTCGGGCCCATGGGTGCTTTCCTGCCCGAGCTCTTTCCCACGGCCGTGCGCTATACCGGCGCCTCGGTCAGCTACAACATCGGTGGAATCATCGGCGCCTCTTTTGCCCCGGCGCTGGCACAGTGGTTGGTCACGCAGGGTGGCCTTGCCTATGTCGGTGGCTATGTCACGGTGGCGGCCTTGCTCAGCCTGTTTGCCGTATGGCGTCTGCGGGAAACCCGGGAAACCGATCTGGCCTGCTCTGTGTAGGAGCGGCTTTAGCCGCGAACGCATTTGTCCCTCCAGGTGCAAGGGGTTCGCGGCTAAAGCCGCTCCTACGAAGAGCGAGCGGATGTGGGTGCTTGCTTACTTGCGGGGTGCCGCCCGGCCAACTGGTCAGAAAATGAACACGGCGCTTCTCTTTGCCGGGTGAGCCCTTATACTACGTTCCCCCTTTTTGCTGACCCCTACTGCCCTCACGGGCCGGGCTGTTTATGCGCTATCCCAAGACCTATGACGTGATCGTGATCGGCGGCGGCCATGCCGGCACCGAAGCTGCACTCGCGGCCGCACGCATGGGCGTATCCACACTCCTGCTCACGCACAATGTGGAAACGCTGGGACAGATGAGCTGCAACCCCGCCATCGGTGGCATAGGCAAATCGCATCTCGTCAAAGAAATTGATGCACTCGGTGGCGCCATGGCGTTGGCCACCGACAAGGGCGGTATCCAGTTCCGTATTCTCAATTCCAGCAAAGGCCCGGCGGTGCGCGCCACGCGTGCGCAGGCTGACCGTGTGCTCTACAAGGCCGCCGTGCGCGCCATGCTGGAAAACCAGCCCAATCTCGACATCTTCCAGCAGGCCGCTGACGACCTCATCGTGGAAGGTGAAACGGTAAAGGGCGTGGTCACGCAAACCGGTATCCGTTTCGACGCAAAAACCGTGGTACTCACCACCGGCACTTTCCTTGGCGGCACCATCCACATCGGTATGGAAAACCATCGCGGTGGCCGTGCTGGCGATCCGCCCTCGATTGCACTCGCCAACCGCCTGCGTGAGTTGCCCCTACGCGTTGGCCGCCTCAAGACCGGCACCCCGCCGCGCATCGACGCCAAGAGCGTGGACTTCTCGGTGATGCAGGAGCAGCCCGGTGATACGCCACTGCCGGTGATGTCCTTCATGGGCTCGCGCGAGATGCATCCGCAGCAGGTGAGTTGCTGGATCACCAGCACCAATGAACAGACACACGACATCATCCGTGGCGGCCTGGACAGATCGCCCATGTATACCGGTGTGATCGAAGGTGTGGGTCCGCGTTACTGCCCCAGCATCGAAGACAAGATCCACCGCTTTGCCGACAAGAATTCGCACCAGATTTTCATCGAGCCCGAAGGCCTGAACACCCACGAGCTTTATCCCAATGGCATTTCCACCTCGCTGCCTTTCGATGTGCAGCTCGCGCTCGTGCGCTCCATACGCGGTATGGAAAACGCGCATATCACGCGCCCGGGCTATGCCATCGAATACGATTTCTTCGATCCGCGTGATCTGAAACACACGCTGGAAACCAAGGTCATCGCCAATCTCTTTTTTGCCGGCCAGATCAATGGCACCACCGGTTATGAAGAGGCCGGTGCCCAAGGCCTGCTTGCCGGTCTGAATGCCGGCCTGCGTGCCCAGGAAAAAGAAGGCTGGTATCCCACGCGCGATGAAGCCTATCTCGGCGTGCTGGTGGACGACCTCATTACGCTGGGCACGAAAGAGCCTTATCGCATGTTCACCTCGCGTGCCGAGTACCGTCTCATGCTGCGTGAGGACAATGCCGACCAGCGTCTCACCGCCAAGGGCCGCGAGCTCGGTCTCGTGGACGATGCCCGCTGGGCGGCGTTCAGTGAAAAGATGGAAGCGGTCGAGCGTGAAACGCAGCGCCTGCGCTCTACTTGGGTGCATCCGGGTTCAGCGCTGGCGGAAAATTTCATCAGCACGACGGGCCAGGAACTGGCGCGCGAATTTTCCCTGATGGATCTGCTCAAGCGTCCGCAGGTTTCCTATGCGCAGATACAGGCGCTGGGCGGCAGCGATGTGGCCGAGTCCGTGGGCGAGCAGATTGAAATCAATGCGCGCTATGCCGGCTATATCGACAGGCAGGCGGAAGAAATCGAACGCATGAAGCGTCACGAAGAAACCCGACTGCCGGCGGACTTCGATTACGACGCTGTGAAGGGCCTCTCAAACGAGGTGCGCGCCAAACTCAAGAATGGTCGTCCCGAATCCCTGGCCCAAGCTGGCCGTATTCCGGGTGTGACACCGGCAGCCGTGTCCCTGCTGATGATATGGATCAAGAAGCACGGTCTGCGCACGACTATTACGGAACAGATCGCTTGAAGACTGATGTACTGGCAAAAAAGCTGCATGAAGGTATAGGCAAGCTGGCGCTTTCCCTGCCTGCCGGCAGTGAAGAAAAGTTGTTGGCCTATCTGGCCCTGCTCGTGAAATGGAATGCGGCCTACAACCTCACGGCCGTGCGCGAGCCGGAGCAGATGGTGGTGAAGCATCTGCTGGACAGCTTGAGCATCCTGCCGCATGTGCAGGGCGCCACGCTGATTGATGTGGGTACAGGCGCGGGTCTGCCAGGTTTTGTACTCGCACTGGTGAAGCCGGATTTGCAGGTCACGCTGCTGGACAGCAACGGCAAGAAGATACGCTTTCTGCGTCAGGCGATTGCCGATCTGAAAGTCGGTAATGCCGTAGCGGTGCAGAGCCGGGTGGAAGAGTTTGCAGAACGTTTTGATGTCGTGACCAGCCGCGCCTTTGCCACGCTGGCCGATATGGTGGAGGGCAGCGAGCAGCTGCTGAAACCGGGCGGAGAATTTCTCGCCATGAAGGGCGTGCGCCCGGATGAAGAAATTGCAGCGCTGCCGGCACATATTGCCGTGGCAGAAATCCTGCCCCTCAAGGTGCCCTTCCTGAACGAAGAACGGCATCTGGTGCGGCTCAAGAAAACATGAATTCCCTCTCCCTTTGGGAGAGGGTCAGGGTGAGGGGCTGCGAATGTTTGATGCCCCGGCCCTCACCCCAGCCCTCTCCCGAAGGGAGAGGGAGGAAAACAGAGAGTAAAGACATGGACAAGATTCTGGCGATAGCCAACCAGAAAGGCGGTGTGGGTAAAACCACGACCAGCGTCAATCTTGCTGCCTCGCTCGCGGCCACGAAACGCCGCGTGCTGCTCATCGATCTCGATCCGCAGGGCAATGCCACCATGGGTTCGGGTGCGGACAAGCACGAAATGGAAAACGGCGTGTACGACGTGCTCACGCGCCAGTGCACCGTGGACCAGGCCATCATCACCAATCTCGAAGCCGGCTATCACCTCATTGGCGCCAACGGTGATCTGGTTGCGGCTGAAGTCGAGCTCATGAATGTCATCGGCCGCGAACTGCGTCTGAAGCAGGCACTGGCTCCGGTGCTGGACCGCTACGATTTCATCATCATCGACTGCGCCCCTTCGCTGAACATGCTTACCGTCAACGGTCTCGTAGCCGCCGACGGCGTCATCATTCCCATGCAGTGCGAATATTTTGCGCTGGAAGGTCTTGCTGCCCTGATGGATACCATCGAGCAGGTGAAGCAGACCGTGAACCCCAATCTGCGGGTGACCGGCATCCTGCGTACCATGTTTGATCCACGCAATACGCTGGCCATGGATGTCTCGGCGGAACTGGAAAGCCATTTCCCGGACCGTCTGTTCGACACCATCATCCCGCGCAATGTGCGTCTGGCCGAAGCGCCGGCGCATGGCATGCCCGTGCTCATGTATGACAAGGCCTCACGTGGCGCCATGTCCTATCTGACCCTGGCAGCGGAATTGCTGCGCCGCCAGGACAGCCCGCGCGAAGCGGCCGCTGCCGTATAACGACGACGATACAAGTTCAGGACGCAGGGAGGCGTCATCGGGGCTTTGCCCCATCCTCCTTTATTGGTTTTTTCTTCGTATTGAAGAAATCTTTTTTCTGACTGGATTCAACGCTGCATTGCAGCGCGAGGCACGCATCATGACGACGACAACGAAAAAACGCGGACTGGGTGGCGGACGAGGTCTGGACGCTCTCCTTTCCGGCGTGAAGCAGGTGAAGGAAACCGTTGCCGCCGTAGAAGAAGGAAAAGTTCCTGTTGATGGCGCGCTGAAAAACCTGCCGGTGGAATTCCTGCAGCGCGGCCGTTACCAGCCGCGCCGCGATATGGACCCGGCTGCGCTGCAAGAACTGGCCGACTCCATCAAGACCCAGGGCGTGATGCAACCCATCGTTGTGCGCCCTATCGGCGAGAACAAATACGAAATCATTGCCGGTGAACGCCGCTGGCGCGCCACGCAGTTGGCCGGTATCGATACCATTCCTGCCATCGTGCGTGAAATCCTCGATGAAACCGCCATCGCCATGGCCCTCATCGAAAACATCCAGCGCGAAAACCTCAATGCCATGGAAGAAGCGATTGCCCTGCAGCGCTTCGCCGATGAATTCCAGTTCACCCACCAGCAGATTGCCGATGCCGTGGGCAAGTCGCGCGCGACGGTCACCAATCTGCTGCGTCTGATGTCGCTCAATATCGAGGCCAAGACTTTCCTCGAGCATGGCGATCTGGAGTTGGGTCACGCAAAAGCGCTACTCGGCCTGCCGGAAAACATGCAGGGCAAGGCTGCAAAAGCCGTGGTCGCCAAGCAGCTTTCCGTACGCCAGACCGAAGCACTTGTGCGTACCCTGCTCGCCCAGAAAGACCAGCCCGCTGAAAGCGAAAAAGCGCTGGACCCGAATGTGCGCAAGCTGCAGGACACCATTGCCGAAAAGCTCGGTGCCCCCGTGCAGATCGAATACAACGCCAAAGGCAAAGGCCGTCTCGTCATCAGCTACAACTCGCTGGACGAGCTCGACGGCATTCTCGCCCACATCAAGTAAATCCCTCGCAAGGAGCCTGGCGCATGGAGCGCAGTCTGTGCCTCGCATTGCTCATGTGTGTGCTGAGTGCAGCCGCGCATGCTAGCGAGTGGACGCTTTCACGTCAGGACAGCGCGCGCGATATCCGCGTCTACCTGCGTGAAACCCCGGGCTCCTCTTACAATAATTTCTATGCCGTCACCCGCGTCAAAACCCGGCTCTCCACGGTAGTGGCCGTGCTTTCCGATGTGCCTGCCATGCCGGAATGGATTGCCCGCCTGCGCAGCGCCAAGCTCATCAAGCGCGAGGCCGACCGCGATATGTGGGTGCACAGCATCTACAAACTGCCTTATCCCTTCCTCGAACGCGAAGCCGTTCTGCACTCCCGCCTCAAGCAGGAAAAAAGTGGCGTGGTGGAAATCATCACCCGCCCGGAAAAAGGCTTGGTCGAAAACAATCCCAAACGCGTGCGCCTGCTCAATATGAGCAGCACCTGGCGGCTCACCCCGGAAAAAGACGGTGTAGTAAAAATAGAAATGTGGGGCGAAGGCGATCCGGGTGGCTATGTGCCTCCTGTGCTCTTCAATTACAACCTGCCCGATGAACCTGCACAAACCCTGAAATTCCTGCGCCAGATGCTGACGCGCGAGAAATACCAGAAAAAGACGCTGGCCTATATCCGCGATGCGGTTTGAAGGCATTCCCGTAGGGGTTTGTCTTTTCGGACATTGTCATTCCCTTGATGCAGCGGTCTTGAGACCCCTTCAATATTTTTGAGATATGGATTCTTGATCCGCTGCCCCGGCCGCCGCTTTTTGCCGGTTAAGTCTCGGGTCCTGCGCCAGGGCCAGTTGGTAGTGGGCTTGGGCCGCCAGCTCTTCCAGCCTCGCCAGCGCCTCGTCAATGCCCTGACTGAGCAGGGTTGTCATCACCTGGTGTGATGCGCCCCGATTTTCTGCCAGCAGATCGGCCAGTGCCTGCGCGTCGCGATTGTCCTGTTGCCAGCGCGAGGGTAGGGCGTTTTTTTCCTGCGCCAGAAAATCGGTTTTGCGCTCCAGCACGGCAATGCGGTTGCGCCAGCCTGTCAGTTCCCGTCCTGCCATGTCGCGCTTCCGGCGTAAAAGTGCGCAGTCTTCCTGTGGACTCTGGCAAGCCTTCAAGGCTGCCGCTACCTTGAGGAAATCATTTTCGCGAGTGGCCAGCGTGCTTTTGGCGAGCGCAAGCTGCTTTTCCAGTGTGGCCACGGTATTGGCAATATCGGCCAGCAGCAGCGGATTACGGCGCAGCAAATCGGTACGGGCTTGTTGCCGGGACAGCAGGCATTGCATTTGTTCCCTTGCTTGCGCCTGCGCTGTGTCTGCATGCACATAAGCGGGGTCTGTCAACGTATTCCTGGCCAGTCGCCACAGGGAATCGGGCAGCTGGCGGGTATCGGCCTCGTCGAGGAAATCGGGCTGCTGGCTACGCCTTTTCCAGTAGTGTGCTTTTTCCAGCTGGGCATCGGCGTGGCGGGTGGCCTCCTGCAAGAGTGCAAGCGCATTGTCCGGATGGATTTCCGCAGCACGCAGCAGGCCCTCCACAGCAACGGGCTCGTCGGGGAAATGCGCGGCGAGCTGTTGCAGCCAGCGTAACGCGGCATCGGGCTGCTGGCGCAGCAATTCGATTTCGGCAAGCTGCTGCAATCCTTGCGGCGCCAGCGGGCTTGCCAGAGGCAGGGCCGTCAGGGTTTTTACCGCTGCATCATGATCGCCATCCAGCGCCTGGGCTTGCGACAGTGCCAGGCGCAGATGCTCGGCGGTGGCCAGTGTTTCAGCACTGGGCTGGCTTTCCAGCGAATGAATGAGGCCGGGCAATTCTTGCAGGCGCAAGGCACGGTCCTGCGCTGTCAGCACCTGGTTGATGCGCGGGTAATCCGGTGCAGAACTTTCAGCAGCCGTTGCTACAGGTCGTGCACAAGAGTCTTGCGGGGTGGTTGTGTCAGCGAGGGCAACGGCTGGCAACAGCCATAAAGCAGCCACCAGTGAAGGAAAAATACGGGACATGGGGGCACTCCTTGCCACAGTGTCGGTGATTGCCCCTGGGGGCTGCATCAAAAAGTTTCAGCGCATGACGCCATGAGCGATACGCATTGTGCGAGATTGTCTTGCGTAATTTCCACAAATTGTCAGCACTTTGCGCATTCCGCTAGAATCCGCGCCGTTTCCGCAAGACTTTACAAGAAATGCTCACAAGGATGTGGCTGATTGCCGGCACGATGCTGGCGATGAACCTTTTTGCTGCTTTGCCTGCACAGGCAGTGCCCGATGAATCGCAGCGGCTGCTCAAGCAGGATATTGACCGTCGCGAGCAGGAGCGGCGTGACCGCCGCTGGGACGAAGCCCACGGCAGCACGGAAGTGCCACCGGCAAAGGTTGACCCCGATCTTGCCGCGCCGGCCGCGAGCGGCCCCTGTTTCCCCGTCAGGCAAATCCGTCTGCAACCGGCAGACATCCTCGACTCCCGTCGCGTGGCTTCCATTCTGGCGGCATGGTCCGGCCGCTGCCTGCATGCTGCCGATCTTGCCGGCCTGCAGGAGGCATTGAATGCGCAAGTGCTGGCGGAAGGACTGGTCACCACGCGGGTGGTGGTGCCGGAGCAGAACCTGGCCAGTGGCGAATTATTGCTGGTGGTATGGCCCGGCCATGTGGAGGGCCTGCGCGCGTTCTCCCTGCAGCGCATGGAGCTGGCTTTTGCCACGCCCGTCAAGCCGGGCGATTTGCTGCAACTGCGCGCACTGGAGCAGACGGTGGACAACCTCAACCGCCTGGCGTCCTTCAGGGCCGGCATGGAATTACAGCCCGGGCAGCAGCCGGGCGGCTCACTGGTGGATATCAACGTGCGGCGAGATCCGCCCTGGCAGGCTGGCGTGGCCTGGCAGGGCGAGGCACTCAATGGCGATGAGCCCAGCAATAATCTGCGCGCCAACCTGACGCTGGACAGCCCGCTGAAACTGGCCGACCGCTTCATTCTCGGCGTCAATGCCAATCTCAAGGACATGCAGATTGATGATGCCCATGGCGGTAGTCTTGATTACGACCTGCCGTTCGGCTGGTGGCGCATTGCCGTGGGTGCCGACCGCTTTGAGTACCAGAACGATTTGCTCGCCGGCATCACGCATTTCCGCGCTACAGGAGGAAGCGAATCCTGGCGGGCCGAGCTCACACGCAGCCTCTATCGGGATGCCAGCCGGCGCCTGAGCCTGGCGCTGCATCACAAGCAGCGCCTCAGCAACAACTACATCGACGGCGTGAAGGTGGGCGTATCCAGCTATCGTGTTGAAGCCACCGGCCTGCGCAGTGATTTCTCACTGATTGCCTATCCCTGGGTGCTGGATGCCACGCTGGACATGGACGCCGGCCAGGCGCTCAGCTCCGCGCCGGTTTCTCCCTTCGATGCCGATTACACACGCGCCTTGCTGTCATCACGCCTGCAATACCAGTTCGAGCGCCTGAACCTGTCGGCCGCCGTCAATGGCCAGTGGAGCCACAACCAGCTCGCCGTGAGCGAGCAGTTTTCCCTGGCGGGACAAGTACCGGGTTTTTCGCCACTTTCCGTCAATACGGATCGTGGCCTTGCGGCCAGGCTGGAAGCAGCCTGGCCCCTCCTAATCGGTCGCTACGGCTTCACGCAGATACGCCCGACAGCAGCCTTCAACTGGGCCATGGGGCCGGATGCGTTGCAGGAAAAACAGCAACTCAGTTCCTTCAGCCTCGGCGCAGTCCTGCCCTGGCAAAACGTGCTGCTGCAATTGAATACATCGCTACCGCTGGGCAGCGGCGAGATTGAAAAACCACAAGGCTGGCAACTGGATGCCGGCTTCAGCCTGCAATGGTGATGCTCATGGACGAGAAAATTTCTGCCGCTTTCATCTCCCGTGAAAAAACGGCCAGGGAAAAATCCCGGCAGACACTGGCCTTGACGCTGGTGGCTTTGCACTTGTGGCAGCCGTTTTTCAATCTTGCCCATGCCGGTAGCGTGGTGCCCGGCAGTGCCGGCACCAGCCTCAAGCAATCCGCCAATGGCGTCACGGTGGTGAATGTCGCCAAGCCGGGTGCTGCCGGAATTTCCCACAACAGCTACAGCCGTTTCGACGTGGGCAGCCAGGGCCTCATCTTTAACAATAGCGCGTAGTCAGTGAATATCCAGCTGGGCGGCTATGTGATGGGCAATGCCAATATGGCTGCCGGCAGCGCGCGCCTCATCCTCAATGAAGTGACGGCGGCCAGCCCCAGCCAGCTTGACGGCTATATGGAAGTGGCCGGCCAGAAGGCCGACGTGATCGTGGCC
>JASLCO010000117.1 GCA_030146505.1 Moraxellaceae bacterium | reverse complement strand
TCGCGCGCGAGGCCGCCGAGCAGGGCAAGCCTCTGCAGGACCATTGGGCTCACCTCACCGTACACGGTGTGCTGCATCTGCTCGGCTTCGACCATATCGAAGACGAAGAAGCAGAAGATATGGAAGCCCGGGAAACCGCCATCCTGGCGGGCATGGGGATAGCCAATCCCTACGAATAGATCAGCGTCATCCCCGCGCAGGCGGGGATCTCCTGATGACTGGCAGAGCCTCTTTCAAGGCCCTGCATGAATAAAAAAGATTCCCGCTTTCGCGGGAATGACGAGCAGAAAAGGGAAACATCATGAGCGAGGGCCGCCCTTCGGGCGAACACAAATCCTGGTTGAGCCGCCTGACGCAGGCCATCAGCGGAGAACCGCAGAACCGTGACGATCTGGCCGACATGATCCAGCATGCCGGCGAACGCGGCCTGCTGGACCAGGATGCGCAGCGCATCATCGAGGCCACGCTGCAGGTGTCGGAGCGCCAGGTGCGCGAAATCATGATTCCCCGCGCCCAGATGGTGGCCGTGCGCGCCAACATGGAACCGCGCGAATTCCTGCCCCTGCTCATCGCCTCCGCCCACTCGCGCTTTCCGGTACTGGACGAAGACAATTCCGATGAAGTCATCGGCATCATCTTCGCCAAGGACCTGCTCAAGCTGCTCACCCAGGAACGCCCCGAGCGCTTCGAGCTCAAGGACTACCTGCGCCCGGCCTTCTTCGTGCCGGAATCCACGCACCTGGACCGCCTGCTGAAAGAGTTCCGCGCCAAGCGCAACCACATGGCCATCGTGGTGAACGAATACGGCGGCATTGCCGGCCTCGTCACCCTGGAAGACGCGCTGGAACAGATCGTCGGCGACATCGATGACGAGCACGACGTGGAAGTGGACGAAGACGCCCTGATACGCGAAATCGCCCCCGGCGAATTCTCGGTAAAGGCCATCACCCCGATTGCCGATTTCAACGAGCATTTCGAGACCAGCTTCAGCAACGACGATTTCGACACCATAGGCGGCATCGTCATGAACGCTTTCGAGCGCCTGCCGGAGCGTGACGAAACCATCGTCATCACCGGCTGGACATTCACGGTGCTGGCTGCGGATTCGCGTGCCATCCGTTTGCTGAAGGTAGAGAAAAAGTGACTTCGCTGCGCTCGTGAATCGTGAATCGTGAATCGTGAATCGTGACAACTTACGAAGTAAGTTGAACCGCCGCAAGGCGAGCCCCGAAGAGCCTGCCCCGGAAGGACTTAATCCGGGGGGTGAGCCCGCAGGGCGAATAATCGTGATTGCGCCTGCGGTTCGTGAAAACGTCAACTGACATCAAGACCGTATATTGAAGGGGCATATAGATAGGGGTTCGCGGCTAAAGCCGCTCCTACGGGCATATGCCTGTCTCCGTAGGAGCGGCTTCAGCCGCGAACGCTTTTGCTTTTCACGAGCCGCAGGCGCAATCACAATTCACCCGACGCCGCGAAGCGGCAAGCTCACGTTTCACGCCCTATACAACCAAAAATCAAAACCATGCCTGCCATCGCCGTCCTGCTGGAAAAGCTCCGCACCCACAAATTCCTGCCACTGCTCATGCTGCTGCTGGGTCTGGCGACGCCGTTTTCTTTTTCTCCCTTCGGCCTCTGGCCGGTGGCACTGCTCTGCACCGGCCTCGCTGCAGAACTGTTGCGCGGCCACGGCGCCCGACGCACGGCCTGGCTGGCCTGGTGCCATGGTTTCGGGCTCTGGGCCTATGGCGCTTCATGGCTTTATGTCTCCGTCCACGACTACGGCTACACGCCCCCCTGGCTGGCCGTGCCCATGGTGGGCGCGCTGGCGGCCGTGATGGCACTGTTCTTTGCGTTGCTGGGCTATGTCTACGGCCGTTTCAGTCTCTGGCAGCGCGCTGCCCTCACCCTGCCTGCGCTCTGGGTCACGGGCGAGTGGCTGCGCTCCTGGGTGCTCACGGGATTTCCCTGGCTGTTTTCAGGCTATGCCTTCATCGATACACCACTGGCCGGCTATGCACCCGTGCTGGGCGTGTTCGGTGTCAGCCTGATGGCGGTTTTTTCCGCACTCGCAATTTTCCGCACGCTGGCCGAGCGTAAAAGCTGGCCGCTGCTCGCCGTCGCGTCAGCACTCTGGCTGGGCGGCTTCGCCTTGCAGCAGATGAACTGGACCCGGCCCACGGGCGACACGCTGTCGGTCAGCATTGTGCAGGGCGACATTCCGCAGGAATCAAAATGGCAGCTGGAGTGGCGCGACAAGACCATAGAGATTTATCGCGAGCTGTCCAAAAAGGAATGGGGCCGTGACCTGGTGATCTGGCCGGAAGCAGCCATTCCCATGTTCTACCACGAGGCCATTGATGTACTGACGGAAATGCAGGACCACGCCCTTACCGGCCACTCCGCTTTCGTCACCGGCATTCCCTACATGGAGGTGGATGAGGATGCGCGCGAATACCACATCTACAACAGCATCATGGCCACGGGTGAAGGCACCGGCATCTACAACAAGCAGCGCCTCGTGCCCTTCGGTGAATACATTCCTCTGGAAGACTTCCTGCGCGGCGCCATTCCCTTTTTCGACATGCCCATGACCAGCTTCACCCGGGGCAGCCCGGACCAGGCGCCGCTCACGGTGCAGAAAATGCACCTTGGCCCCATGATCTGCTACGAAGTGGCCTATCCCGACCTCGTGCGCCGCATCGTGCCCGACAGCGACGTGCTGGTGACAATTTCCAATGACGGGTGGTTCGGCCACTCCACCGGCCCGCACCAGCACTTCGAGATGGTGCGCATGCGGGCACTGGAGTCCGGCCGCGAGGTGATACGCGCCACCAACAACGGCATATCCGCCATCATCGACAGCCACGGCCATGTCCGCGAGCAGGCCCCGCAATTCCAGCGCCTGGTACTGCGCGCGAAGGTGAACGGCTACCAGGGCCTGACGCCCTATGTCGTGCTGGGCAACTGGCCGGTGCTGGCGGGGATTGCAGTGATGCTGATGGCAGGGTTTTTCCGGAAAGCCAGGACATGAGCCGGCCTGTGCAAGCGTTTTTGTAGATCAGGGTAGATCGGCATGCTTCATGGCTTCGGGGGAGCCGCTTTAGTAGCCGTGATGCTTTCCCTTCCTCACGCCCTCATCGCGGCTAAAGTCGTTCCCGCAAAAGCATAAAAAAACGGCCCCAGGGGCCGTTTTCTTTTGCATCGCCATGCACTCAGAACTTGTGCTTGTCGAGGAAGCCTTCAACGGCTTTGCGGGCGTCATCCTTGCTCTGGCCGTAGCGTTCCTGCACCACGCCGATCAGCTTGTCCTTGCCGCCCTCGGCTTTTTTCAGGTCGTCATCAGTCAGCTCGCCCCAGGCGCTTTTGGCCCGGCCCACAACCTGCTTCCATTTGCCTTCGATGGTATCCGTATTCATGGTGAGTCTCCTCTGGGTGATGGCCCGAAAACCGGACCGATGAAAAGCCCTTTATTTCTAGCAGCAGCTCCTCGTTCCCAAGGTTCGTTTTCACCTGCCATGTGTTGGCTCTCGCCGGCGTTTGTTGCAGGAAAAGCCCTTTTTTCTTTGCCATGTGGAGGGTTATGTAAAGATCCGTCGCCGTTTTTTAACTCAAGCAGGCAGGCGCGTGGCCAGGAGCAGCCCTTCCAGGGCCACCCAGTCCGGCGCCTGCGCCGCAATGACCTCAAGACGGCTGTCGGCCCGTGGCACTTCGCTGTTCACGGCGGTTTCATGGCGGGTGGCATTGAAGAATATCCAGCCCTTGTCAGTATGGAAGACGCCCTTCACGCGCAGGGCATCACGCACGGAAAAAAGCACCGAGAGAAGATTGTCGTGCGCAAACATCCAGTCGCGCGGAAAAACCCAGCCGGCAATATCCGCTTCAGGCAGGTGCTCGCTGTAATGAAAAGGCGGCTCGATGTTTTCCTGCGCGGGCAAGGCGGGCAGGGACGGCCACATGTGCAGTAGCGAGCGGCGCGGCGGCGCCACGCGCCCGGGCAGGTCCAGCCATTCGCGCGGCAGGGCACCCTCGCGCAGGAAATGCACATGTGTCTTCGGTGGCACAAGAGAGGCGGCAAATTCACGCGCGCGCTCGCGGTCGGCGTCGGCCAGCACATCGTCCTTGCTGAAGACCAATACGTCGGCCGCCTCGATTTGCGCACGGAAAGTTTCATGCGCCAGCACGCGGGCATCAGCCAGCTCACGCGCATCCACCAGTGTGAGCGTGGCCCGCACGTCCAGCGCCGTGCGCCAGTGTGGCTCGCGCAGGGACTCCAGCACGCGCGCCGGATGCCCGAGGCCGGTGGGCTCGATAATCACGCGCGTGGGCCGGGCGCGGGACAGCAGTTGCGAAAGGGCTACCTGCAGCGGGAGATGATTGGTGCAGCAGAGGCAGCCCCCCGGTACCTCCCGGATGGCAATGCCATCACCGTCCTCCCCCTTGTCAAGAACCGCCTGGTCTATGCCCACCTTGCCGAACTCGTTCACCAGCACGGCCCAGCGTTCGCCCGGCTGCCGGTGCTGCAGGAGATGGCGTATGGCCGTGGTTTTCCCCGCGCCGAGAAAACCGGTAACCAGATTGAGGGGAACGGCGGCGGCAACAGGCTGCATGGGAATACACCAGGAATCAGGAGGCGTGCCAGTCTAAAAGCTCGCTGCCGCGGAAGGAATCCGGCGCTTCGCCAATCCGGCCGCGCCCAGCAAAAACCACAGGCAAGACCGCATGGCAGGAAATACCGGCAGCCCCTAAACTCCGGTCCCATTGCAAACGCATGGCCGACATATGCATATCCTCATCACCGGCGGTACCGGCTTCCTC
>JASLCO010000078.1 GCA_030146505.1 Moraxellaceae bacterium | reverse complement strand
CCACCTACAATTATCTCAAGCACCTGCCGCTGGATTTCGTGAAGATAGACGGCGCCTTCGTGCGCGATATCTGCACGGATGAAAACGACTACGTGATGGTGCGCTCCATCAACGATCTGGCCCACTACCTCGGCCTGCAGACCATTGCCGAATTCGTGGAAGACGAAAACATCCTGGCCCGCCTGCGTGACATTGGCGTGGACTTCGCCCAGGGCTATGGCATAGAGCGCCCGCGCTGGCTGGACAGCCTCTGACAGGCATTTGTTCTGCGCAAGGCCGTGCCGGGCATGCCCGGCATGGCCTTTTCGTTTGCACAACTTCCGTCATTGGCGCTGAGCGTTTTTGTCAGTCGGCCATGTCATTGTCCTGCCACAGGCCCTCTGCAAGGATGGCTGGCCCTTGGCTCCGGTAGAGCGGGGGCTGCCTCCAACACCTGCCTTTAACACATAAGGCATTGCTGCGCAGTTTGCAGGGTTTCCAGTGCCGTCCTCACGCGGAGCGTCGAGATGAGTGATCTTCCTTTTGATCTGTCCCTGACAGAAGACCAGCGCATGACGCGTGAATCGCTGAAGCGGTTTGCCCAGGATGTGCTGCGTGCTGAAAGTCGTGATGCCGATGAAGCCGGCGCCACACCTGCTGGTTTTTTTGCCCGTGCCCAGGAACTGGGTCTGGCACTGATGCCCATTCCTGAAGATTTTGGTGGCGCTGGTGCCGGGCGTTCGCCCATCTCCAATGTGCTGGCAGCGGAAGACCTGGCCTGGGGCGACATGTCCCTGGCGCTGGCCGCGCTGACACCGTTATCGGTCGTGAATTTGCTGATCGACCAGGGTTCGAAGGCGCAGCAGGAAAAATACCTGACACAACTGGCCAGTGAAGAGTTCGTGCCGGCCGCCATTGCGCTGATGGAGCCGCGTGCGCGTTTTGATGCCACGGAAATCCGCACCACGGCACGTCGCGATGGCAGTGACTATGTGCTGGACGGTGAAAAGTCGCTGGTGATTCTGGGTATCTCCGCACGCTTTATTGTCGTCGTGGCAACGGTGGAAGGCGAAGGCCCTGCCGCTTTTATCGTGGAGCAGGGCGCTGCCGGCCTCAGCGCCAGACGCGAAGAAATCATGGGCCTGCGGGCCGTGGAAGTGGCGCGTCTTACGCTGGCCGGCGTCAGTGTGCCGGCTTCGGCGCGTCTGGGTGAAGGCGAAAAGACTTTTGATCTTGAACGCCTTGTCGATTTAGGCCGTATCGGCACTTGTGCGCTGGCCGTAGGTGTCAGCCAGGCCGTGCTGGATTATGTTGTGCCCTATGTGAATGAGCGTGTGGCGTTTGGTGAGCCCATTTCGCAGCGCCAGTCGGTGGCTTTCACGGTGGCAAATATGGCGATCGAGCTGGAGGGCATGCGTCTTTTGACCTATCGCGCTGCCTCCCGTGCCGAGCAGGGGCTGTCTTTCCACAAGGAAGCCTATCTGGCCCGCGTGCTCTGCGCGGAAAAAGCCATGGAAATCGGCACCAATGGCATACAGATGCTGGGTGGGCACGGCTTTATCCGTGAGCATCTGGTGGAGCTTTTCTATCGCAATCTGCGCGCTGTCGGCATCCTCGAAGGCGCCGCGGTGGTTTAAGGGAGAAGGAAAATGATCAATCTTGAATTGCCTGGCAAGCTGACCAAAATCCAGAACATGACCCGCATGCTGAGCATGCAGGCCTTCCGCCCCATCACGCGCAAATACGACAAGGCCGAGCATGAAAAGCCGGTGGAGCTGTATCCTCTGGGTGAAATGCTGCGCAGCATGAGCGGCTCGGTTTTGGGTGGCAAGCCTGAAGGCGATGCTGACAAGAGCAGCGTGAAGAACGGCAGTAATATGACAGCCGTGCTGGCCACCGCAGAAATGAGCTGGGGCGATGTCGCCATGGGCGTGGCCATTCCCGGCAATGGCCTGGGCAATGCCGCACTGATGGCCGTGGGTACGCCTGAGCAGAAAGAGAAATACGGCAAGCTCTGGTGCGCCATGGCCATTACCGAGCCTTCCGTGGGGTCGGATACCGCGCATATCGGCACCACCGCACGCCTCGATGGTGAAGAGTGGGTGCTCAATGGCGAAAAGATTTTCGTCACTGCCGGTGAGTTCTGCGATGCCATCGTGGTCTGGGCTACGCTGGATAAATCCTTGGGCAAGCGCGCCATCAAATCCTTCATCGTGCCCAAGGGTGCACCCGGCATGCAGGTGGTGAGACTGGAGCCCAAGCTGGGTTTCCGTGTTTCCGATACCGCCGCCATTACCTTCACGGATTGCCGCATTCCCAAGGACCATGTACTGGGTTCGGCGGAAATCGCGAAGGATGCCAAGCAGGCTCTCGGCGGCGCCATGCAGACTTTCGACAATACCCGTCCCATGGTGGCTGCCATGGCGGTGGGTGTGGCGCGTGCCGCACTGGATCTGCTCTATGAAATCCTCGAGAAAGAAGGCCTCAAGCCCGGCTATGACAAGAGCTTGTGGAATGCCTCGGCACTGGAGGCGGAAATCTATCGCATGGAGGCCGATTACGAGGCCTCGCGTCTGCTGGCGTTGAAAGCGGCGTGGATGGCCGACAACAAGCAGGCCAATTCCAAGGAAGCCTCCATGTCCAAGGCCAAGGCAGGGCGCACCGGTAACTACATCACCCTGCGCTGTGTGGAGCTTTGCTCGACCCTAGGTTATAGCGAGGAATACCTGCTGGAAAAATGGGCGCGTGACTCGAAGATCCTCGATATCTTTGAAGGTACGCAGCAGATACAGCTGCTCATCGTGGCGCGTCAGGTGCTGGGGCTGTCATCTTCGCAGCTGAAGTAGACGCTACGTGCTTGGGAAAGTGCCGGCCTTGTGCCGGCATTTTCTTTTGTGTCGCGTGGGCTTTCTGTAGGACGGCAGTAAGTCAGGCCAGCATCTTGCCTTTTATGGCCTGAGCAATGGTTGTAGGGCTTTCCGGTCTGGGCTAGCGTTGGTCCTCTTCGCTTTGGCAAGGACAATGGAGTGGTCTCATGAAGACTGTATTGATCACCGGGGGTAATAGCGGCATAGGCAAGGCCACGGCCGAATCACTGGCTGCACAGGGCTTCCGTGTCTTTATCGCAGCGCGCGACCTGGAAAAATCGGAGCGGGCGATTGCCGATATTGCCTCCGCCGTACCCGGTGCCCAGATTGCAGCGCTCAAGCTGGATCTGTCTGATCTGGATCAGGTGAAAAGCTTTGCCGAGGATTTTCGCCGCCGCGTGCCGGTGCTGGATGTACTCATTCTCAATGCCGGGCTTTTCCCCACGCACAAGCAGCTCACCGCTCAAGGCTTCGAGATGCAGTTCGGTGTGAACCATCTCGGCCACTTCCTGCTCACCAAGCTCTTGCTCGATTCCGTGAAGGCGGCAGAGCAGGGCCGTATCGTGGTGGTCAGCTCCATCATGCACTGGCTGGGGCGTATCAATTTCGGCAGTTTCCGTGGCGAGAAGTTCTATAACCCGGTGGTGGCCTATGGCCAGTCCAAGCTGGCCAATCTGCTGTTTGCGCAGGAGCTTTC
>JASLCO010000075.1 GCA_030146505.1 Moraxellaceae bacterium | reverse complement strand
CCCAGCAGCGCCAGCAATTCCTTCCTGTCAGCTTCCGCAAGGCCCGGTGCCTCGCGCAGTTCGCGCTCGACAATGTTCAGGGCATTGAGGGCGATACGCAGATAGAACACATCGCTGCCCTGCAGCCGGGGCAATATCTTTTCTTCCAGATGCTGGCGCACGGCCTGTACGAGATCGGCTGCCGTGGGTTTGTTGGCGAGTGTCATGGCATCTCCTGCAGGGCTTTCAGGCAGGCCAGCATGTCGATTTCGGTTTCGCTCACGCGGCGGCCTATGACAGCGCGCTCCAGCGAGGGCACATTGCCGCTGAGATGGCTCCAGGCCTGGAAGAGGCAGATCACGCCCCATTTGAAACAGCCGAAGAGTTCCCAGTAGCGCACCACCTTTGCATCAACACGCTGTCCGCCGGCTTTCTCATAGGCGGCAAACAAGGCTTCGCGCTGGCCGAAGCCGCCCACGGGCTTGTCCACCACGCCAAAGCGCCAGGCATTCACGCACAGCCAGCCCAGGTCTTCCATGGGATCGCCTGAGTGGCTGAGTTCCCAGTCCAGCACGGCGGCCAGGCCGTTTTCATTCACGATGAAATTGCCGTGGCGGAAATCGCCGTGCACCAGGGTGGTCTTGCCTGACGCGGGTGCGTTTTCACGCAGCCAGCGCAGCACCAGTTCGAAGACCGGCAGGGGATCGCCGGCCATGCGGTAGAACTTTTCCAGATCATCCAGCTGCACCTGCGCGTCCTGCAGGCGCAGGCCCGGAATATTGGCCAGCGGCGTGGCATGCAGCCTGGCCAGGGTTTCACCGCATTGCGCCGTGAGAGTTTCCCGCGCGGCCGCCAGCGTGGGCTCCTTGAGGATGCGTGGTGGCAGGGTTTCGCCGTTGATGCGCTGCATCACATAGCCTTCGCCCAGCAGATCGTCATTGAAGGTGGCGAAGACCGGCGCGACAGCCACACCATTCTTGCCGGCGGCATCCTGGCAGGCCGCTTCCAGTTGCTTGCTGTTGGCCAGGCTGAAACGCTCATGGCCGGCGGCGCGCCGCAGGATGAGGGGAATGTCTCCGTTCGCTGTGTGTGCCTCCAGCGCCCAGGTTTCCGCCGAGGCACCGGCGGAAAGCCGGCGTATGTCGGAAAGCTGCAGCGGCCCCAGTGCGGGTGCCAGCAGGGCGACTACCGCCTGGCTGTCAGGCTGGGCGCTCATCAGCAGTGACGCCCCACGGGGTGGCCGTCTTCCATCTGGTCTAGGTATTCGGCCATGCCGTAGCCGGTCTGGCCGTTGCAGCGGTATTCGGTGAAGGCCTCGGTGATGCGCGTGCGCATTTCGCTGCCGTTGTCGCGTATGCGGCGGTTGCGCAGGGGAATGCAGGAAAGCGAGCGGCCTTCCACGGTGTAGTCGATGCCGCCGGCCCGCAGCTTGATCACCTGGGCGATGGCCTGGTCATTGGCATCCAGCGTGGAGCTGATGCTGGCGTTCTCGATCAGTTCGTATTTGCCATCGCGCAGCACCATGCCCCAGACATGCTGGCGGCCGGTGGCCATCTGCACGATGGAAACGTTTAGCGCAAAGTCTTTCGTGAAATTCATGGGCATCCAGCGATACCAGTAAAGGTTCTGCCAGTAGCGCGGGCCCCAGGAGTGATCGCGCAGACCCAGTCCTTCGATGCTGTAGCTGTGCTCGCCGATGCGGATGTCACCCTTGCCGGTCATGTGCTGCTCGTAATGGGCGCGGGCGAAGGATTCATCCGGGTGTTCTTCCACGGGTTGTCCGTTTTCATCCAGAGCTTCACCACCGAAAACCGGGGAGGCGCCAGTGAATTCAATACGTATCTTGCAGGGCAGCAGGGGATTGTCGGCAAAAGCCTTTTTCGGGTTTTCCATATCCTGCGGATTAGCCAACAGGCAGATATTGCCTTCGTAGGTGAGCACCAGTTTCTTGAAGGGGTCCACGATCTCGAAAGTCATGCCGCCAGCCGCTATTTTTTCATTGCCGGTAATGCGGGGGCGATCAAACATGAAGCCGACACGCCCATCCGGCAGGTAAACACAGCAGCTCATTTCCGCATGGCCTTCGTTGGGGCGGTTACCCACGCGGAACCAGCCGCCCATGCGCTGCTGGTGGTCGAAGAGGTTGATGTACATGCTTTCGTTGAAGTTGCGCGCGGCTTCCACGGGATGCGTGTATTCATCCTCGGGGACGAGGCGCACGGTGACGTTCTTGCCCAGATCCATTTTCCTGTTCTCCTGTCCGAGCGGCGGACCTCGTTATTCTTCTGGTGATTTATTTGATGACGGCGGCCTGGCGCAGTGCGCTCAAAGTTTCCGTTGAAAGCCCCAGCCATTCGCCCAGCACGCTTTCCGTATCGCGGCCCAGTGCCGGCGGTGCGCGGAAAGTGGTGTCGTCGTCACCCAGCTTCACCGGGTTGCCGGGCTGGCGCACGCTGCCGCCACCATCAAGAGGCACTTCCACCACCATCTGGCGGGCCAGGGCCTGCGGGTCGGAAAGTGCATGGCCGAAATCATTCACGGGAGCGGCCGGGATGCGGAATTTGCGCAGCTCTTCCAGCCAGAATTCGCAGGAGTTCTTTTC
>JASLCO010000013.1 GCA_030146505.1 Moraxellaceae bacterium | reverse complement strand
CGCCATGGCTGGCGAGATGGCACAAAATACGTAGATAAACGCCAATGCGGCATGGCTTATCTTTTTGAAGCTATTCATGGCTGCTCCCCTCACCCTTAATCAGTTCATTACAAATACAATGGTGTCCTGCACATGCGTTGTGCTGATGTCCAGGGCATCAACACCGCTTGTTGCAGAAAACCGATAGGCTTTTGCTTCTATCTTCCCCGGAAATGAGCCAGCATCCGTTATCTTTTCCAGCATGGCACGGCGGGCCTTGTCACCCATGTCATCCGGAATACTGACGGAGACCTCGCTCTTCGTAACACCCTTACTATCGGCATTAACGGTGTATGTCTTCGTCACTCCGATGGAAACAGGCGGCAGAGTCCCTGCACTTGTGAGAGCTGTTTGCGCATCCAGAATGGTTTTGTTGATCGAAGTTTCTGCTGCATCAAAAGCAATATCAGAGCCTTGTGAGCTGCTCGAGATCATGTTCTGACTGGTCATCATGCGCATCGCGCTGATTCCCAGCAGGGAAAGCACCAGCAGGATCATCAAACACACAAACAAAGCTATGCCAGCTTGTTTTTTCATGACAAAAACCTTCTTCAGAATTGTGCGTAAACTTCGTTGCGCATGGCAGCAATGCCCGTGAAATACCTGTGCACCGGATAATTTCCGGACACCTTGATGTCCTCCAGTGCCGTCTTGCTCGCAGTCTGGTCAAGAACTTTTATATCCGCCGAGGGTGCACGCAGACCCTGTATGCCGGCTTCAGACCGCATCAGCAATCCAACACGGATGGAGGTGATACGCAGGCCGGAGCCACTGGCTGCCTCTCCCAGCACATAGCGGGCGGGAGATGCAAATCCGTTTGCCTTCACATCCTTGAGCAACGGGGTGGCAGAGGCCGGATTGGCCATCACACCATACTGAATCTGAAAACTTTCAACGCCCCGGACCAAGGCTGTACCAGCGCCACCACTACCAGAGCAGAAGAGGGCAGGAATCGAAGGGTTGGTATCCATCTTCACAAAATACCTGTTGGTCACCACACTGCCGGTTCCAACAACATTCCCTTCGCAATCACTCATGCTTCCCACTTCAGCAGGCACCCGATAGCTGATTGTCACCTCGTCACTATTACTGACCAGCCCTGTCACGGTACCAGTCGTTGCAGTGCCATTCTTGCCGGTAACTCCGTAGAGAAGATCGCCAGAGTCATCCTTGGCGTAATCAATACCAGCCCGGCGCAAATCGGACAGCAATATCTCCAGCCCAAGACGACCCGATTCCTGGGTACTCGAAATATTGTCCTGCAAGCGGAAAGCCTGGGTATTGGAAAGGAAAATCTGTGTAGCCCCCGCTACCAGCAACAAACCGAGTACGACGGAAATCATCAACTCGATAAGACTGAGACCCGCTTGGCGAAATCTTGAATTCGACATGATCATGTTCCCTGCACCATCACGCATTCACTAACGCCAACATCTTTCTTGGCCTCGCAATCCGACGCTGTCGTGCTGCCCCAGGCAACATAGGCACAGAGGCGGTCACTGCTGCCGCCATCGCTGTCACAAACTGCCACCAGTGCAGAACCATTCGGTAAAGTATTGGGCGCCTCCACCATCTGGCGTATTTGCGCAATGTCATACAAAGCCATGTCAGAGACGCTGCACGACGCAGCAGTACCAAAGCAATCCTTTGTGGGAATGGCACCGGTCCAGTTGGTGGCCGTGGTATAGGCCTTCAGGTCTGCACTGGCATCAGCACCAACGGCATTGCTCTGGGTTTCACCCGTAATCCCGTTCATGCGAATGCGATCAATCATTTCCTGCGCAATGCTGGTTGCCTGCGTACGCTGGTAGGTGTCTTCCGTGGACATGAGCGCACGCGACTGCAAACCGGCAAAACCGAGCAACCCCACCGTGGTGATAAGCAAGGCAATCAGTATCTCCAGCATGGATACGCCCTGCTGGGCCTTGGGTCGGAATGAGGTTTTCATGGCATTCATCTCAGGAGTCCTGGCAAGGAGGATCGGCAACAACATTGTTCGCAATGCGACCGATGCGTGAAACCGCTATCGCGCGGCCACTTTCCTTGACACGGTCGTCCGTGGAACAAATAACAATGGCAGCCTGCGCAAGGGCAGACCCGTCTCCCGCAATCAGCTGACCAAAGCCATTGAAGCCGATGGTCTTGACGGCCGAACCTGCAGCGTTGCCGGTAGCATCAACAGCACCATTGGTGACCAGCACCCGCACATCCGTATTGCTGCCTGCCCTGACCACCTTGGAAACCGGCGTGGCCGCGGCAGGCGTGGTGCCGCGCAGGAGGCGCCAGCCGCTTGCCCAGTCATCACCAGCATCCATATCGGTCGCACTGCTGCCCGGCCCCTGCATGAGATAAACCGGGGTACGGGTACTGATGGCAAGGCTGCGGGCACGATTAAGGGATACCGACATGTCGCCGGAGATGGCGGAAATCTGGCTGTTGATGCGGAGATTGCGGAAACCGGGGACGGCCACGGCGGCCAATATCCCCACGATCATGATGACCGTGATGAGTTCAATCACCGTAAAGCCGCGACTTTTGTGAACTGACATATCCTGTCCAAAAGTGACAAAAGAGAAACCCTTTTCGGATGTGTGAACCTTAGAGAGAGGCGATGTCTGTCACAACGGCCAACAGGATGGCCGGTGAAAACGGGGAGACCAGTGGGAACAGGTGTTTACAAGGCGTGAAGCGGTTCAAATTTCAGTGACTTAGCGCTTTTGTAAAGACGGGCGGACAACCATGGCGACGAGTGTTTTCAGTGCGCCGGCGAGCCTTAAAACCCGTCCTTTTGTCCCTATATTGTCAGACAGAATGTGTCGGAATGCGCAATTCCTTGGGCATGGAGAAGACCATGTGCTCGGGACGGCCATCCAGCTCGACAGGAACGTCACCTCCCCATTCACGCAGGCGGGCAATCACCTGCCGGATGAGCACTTCAGGGGCCGAGGCGCCTGCCGTGAGACCGACCACCTTCACACCCTCCAGCCAGCCACGCTCGATCTGGTCGGCATTGTCGATGAGGTAGGCGCGCGTACCCATGCGCTCGGAGAGTTCGCGCAGGCGGTTGGAGTTGGAGGAATTGGGAGAACCCACCACCAGTACGATGTCGGCATCACCGGCCAGCTGCTTCACAGCATCCTGGCGGTTCTGGGTGGCATAGCAGATGTCGTCGTTGCGCGGGCCGTGTATGGCCGGGAAGCGCGCCTTGAGGGCAGTGATCACCTTGGCGGTATCATCCACGGACAGGGTGGTCTGGGTGACAAAGGCAAGCTTTTCCGGGTTGCGGACATCAAGGGCAGCCACATCGGCCTCGTCCTCGACCAGATAGATGTCGCCTCCCTGGCTGCGGTCGTACTGGCCCATGGTGCCTTCGACCTCGGGGTGACCTTCATGGCCGATAAGAATGGCTTCGGTCCCCGTCTTGGCGTAGCGGGTGACTTCCATATGCACCTTGGTCACCAGCGGACAGGTGGCATCAAACACCTTGAGGCCGCGGTGGGCAGCTTCGACCTGCACGGCCCTGGATACGCCATGGGCGGAGAAAATCACCACGCCGTCGTCCGGCACCTGATCCAGCTCTTCCACGAATACGGCACCACGGTTGCGCAGATCATCCACAACGAACTTGTTGTGCACGACTTCGTGACGCACATAGATGGGAGGACCGAAAACCTCCAGAGCACGGTTGACGATCTCGATGGCGCGATCCACGCCGGCACAAAAGCCGCGGGGGTTGGCGAGTTTGATCTGCATGTGTTTGCCCTCCATCAAGAGCGCCTCACTTGGCCGGCTTGGCGAAGCTGACCGGGCTGGCGGCTGCATCCATGACACGGATGATATCGACCTCGAATACGAGATCGCGACCTGCCAGAGGATGATTGAAGTCCACGGTCACGGTTTCGTCTGCAATTTCCTTGACTACACCCGGCAGCTCGCCGGATTTGTCGGCAAAGGAAATCATCATGCCGGGCACAAGATCCATTCCGCTGAACTGCACCCGGGTGAAAACCTGCTGGTTATCCGGATTCCAGTCCCCAAAGCCGCGCCTGGCATCAATAAAGACCGAACGGCGATCACCCGCCTGCAGGCCGAAGATGGCTTTTTCGAAACCGGGCAGCAAACTGCCGTCGCCCACAGTGAACTCGGCAGGTTCGGGGCGCTCACGGGTGCTATCCACCAGCGTGCCATCTGCCAGGGCCACGGAAAAATGCAGGGTGACCTTCTTGCCTTCGCCGATACGCTCAGCCCCATGATCAGACATCGGAGGCAGCCTCTCTCTGCCTTTCCCGCTGCTTTTCAAAAAACAGGGAGTCAATCACCAGCATGATGGCGCCCACAGTGATGCCGCTGTCGGCAAGATTGAAAGCCGGAAAATGCCATGTGCCGTAATGCACATGAATGAAGTCCACCACATAGCCCAAGGTCACACGGTCGTAGAGATTGCCCAGCGCACCACCCAGCACCAGCGCCAAGGCACAAGCCAGGAAACGGGCTCCGCTGGCCGGCAGACGTGTCAGCCAGAACACGATGCCTGCGCTCACCACCACGGCAATACCGCCAAAGAACCAGCGTTGCCAGCCACCGGCATCATGCAGGAAGCTGAACGCAGCGCCGTAGTTATGGGCCAGCGTCCAGCTGAAAAAAGGCAGCACATCAATGGACTGCCCAAGGAACATATGGCTGCTGACAAAGGCCTTGCTGGAAAGATCCAGGACAATGACCAGCACCGCCAGCCACAACCATTGCAGATTCTTACGCATCACATCATTCACGGATAAACCTTCCGCCATCGTGCCCAAGGCACGCGTGGCTCATGCAAATTTTCGGGTTTCGCCTTTGCCATCCGGCAGATTGTCGACGCAGCGCGCACAGATATCGGCATGAGCAGCATTGGCACCAACATCGGCGCGGTAATGCCAGCAGCGCGCGCATTTCTGGTGGGAAGACGGTGAGACTTTCACGCGCAATCCTTCC
>JASLCO010000371.1 GCA_030146505.1 Moraxellaceae bacterium | reverse complement strand
AGGCTCTTGAACGGAAAAAACCGGACACCATATTCTCGCGCCTACCCCGATGCGGCAATCCCATACGAGGAACACCTGATGCGCTTCAAAACCCTGCTGCCCTGGCTGCTGCTGGCCGGCGTGCTGGCCTATGTCTTCGTGCAACATCCCTGGCCGGCCACGGACACGTCCCTGCCCACCTACGCCACCGAGCGCAAGGCGCCGGAGGCGGCCACCGTACCGGCGGGCACGCCCGGCCCGGCCTCTTATGCAGGCGCGGTGAATGTGGCAGCGCCCACGGTGGTGAACATTTTCACCACACAAAAGGTCAAGGTGCGCAACCCGCTGATGGAAGACCCCTTCTTCCGCCGCTTTTTCGGCAACCAGGCGCCGCAGGAGCGGCAGCAGTCCAGCCTGGGTTCCGGCGTGATCGTGAGTGCCGAAGGCTATGTGCTCACCAACAACCATGTGGTGGCGCGCGCTGATGAAATCGTGGTGGCGCTGAAAGACGGCCGCGAGACCCGGGCCAAGGTGATAGGTACCGACCCCGGCAGCGATCTTGCCGTCATCAAGATCGACCTCAACAACCTGCCGGTGCTGCCGCTGCGCGAAAGCCCGCTGCAGGTGGGCGATGTCGTGCTGGCCATAGGCAATCCCTTCGGCGTCGGCCAGACGGTAACGCAGGGTATAGTCTCCGCCCTCGGCCGCCAGGGCCTCGGCATCAATGCCTATGAAGACTTCATACAGACCGATGCCGCCATCAATCCCGGCAATTCCGGCGGCGCGCTGGTGGATGTGAACGGCAATCTGGTCGGCATCAATTCCGCCATCTTTTCGCAAAGCGGCGGCAATATGGGAATCGGCTTCGCCATTCCCGTCTCGCTCGCCAAGACCGTGATGGAAGCCATCATCAAGGACGGCAAGGTGGTGCGCGGCTGGCTGGGCATAGAAGTGCAGACGCTGGACCCTGACCTTGCCAGCCATATCGGCAGCAAGGTGCAAAAAGGTGCCGCCATCGCCGGCATCGTGCGTGGCGGACCGGCACAGCAGGCCGGCATGGAGCCGGGCGACATCCTCGTGCAGATCAATGGCCAGGCCGTGGACAACGCCAACCGCGCCATCAACATCATTGCCGGCTTCAAGCCGGGTGCAGAAATGAAGGCTGTGGTGCTGCGCGGCCAGGGCAACAACCAGCGGGAAGTCGAGTTGAAAGTGAAAATCGGCGAGCGCCCGGCTGACAACCCGGCGCTGGAATAAAACCCCGGCCCTCAAGCCAAAAGCGGCACAGGGATGTGCCGCTCGCCAGCCAATCACAAAGGGATTGGCTGGTCGTGAGCCTGACCCGGACACGCGCCGGATCAGGTGGCTTGATGAAAAGTCAGGAAGACTTTTCATCAAGCCAAAATAGGTAAATCCCGCAGGTTAACAGCCCGCTCCGGCTTCTGCATAATCGGGCGGCACCTTCGGGTGCCGCCTTTTTTTGCGGAATCACATACCTGACAAAGCACACAGCCTTGAAACGCCGTCATTCCCTTTAAAGTGTTTCCTTCATCCCGGCGTGGACCGGGATCCAGACAACAGTGGTTTTTTCGCCGCATCATGGGTTCCGGCCTGCGCCGGAACGACAACGCCAGAGAACAAGGGAGTCATGTCTATAAATCCCTTTTCATATCAGCAGGAGCCCCCGCCCCTCATGCTGGACACCCGCCTGGCCCTGGCCACTCCCGAGGGCGTCGATCTCACCCTGGTTCCTGCCGGTGCCACGGTACGCGCGGCCGCTTTTGCCATAGACCTGCTCATACGCGGCGGCATTCTTGCAGGGCTGGCAGTGGTGCTGGGCCTGCTGGGCCGGCTCGGCAACGGCATATTCCTGCTGCTGCTTTTTCTTGTGGAATGGTTTTATCCGGTCTTCTTCGAATTGCTCAATGGCGGCGCCACGCCCGGCAAGAAAGCCATGGGCATCTGCGTCGTGGAAAGCGATGGCCGGCCGGTGGGCTTTGCCGCCTCCGTCATACGCAATCTGTTGCGCACGGCAGACTTCCTGCCCTTTCTTTTCGGCATCGGCCTGCTTTTCATGCTTTTCCATCCGCGCTTCCAGCGCCTGGGAGATCTTGCCGCCGGCACGCTTGTGGTCTGGGCATCCGCCCCCCTCAAGGTGCCTCTGCTGCCGCGGGCCCCCATTACAGCGCCGGCACTGAAGCTGCGACTGGCAGAACAACAGGCGCTGATCGCCTTCGCCGAACGCAGTCCTCGCCTCAGTCCGTCACGGCAGGAAGAATTGGCAGACATCCTGGAACCACTGACACAGGCCGCAGGCGAAGATGGCGTGCAGAAATTGCAGGGCATGGCACGCTGGCTGGCTGGCGAACGCAGTCATGACAGCAAGAACCCTGACCGTCACGGCAATGCGCACGACAACAAGGGCCGCCGCGATGAGCCGTGAAAGGATGAAGGCATGAGCCCGCAGGAATTCATGCATCGCCATGAAGGTGAATGGCAGGCACTGGAAAAAAGCCTGCAGGGGAAAAACGACGGCGACGCCCTGCTGCTGCCGGCACGCTACCGCCAGCTCTGCCAGCATCTGGCACTGGCGCGCGAACGCCATTATCCACCCGCGCTGGTGGAGCGCCTCAACCGCCTGGTAGTGCAGGCCCATCACCGGCTCTACCAGTCACCACAACCGCTGGCCGGCATGATCGGCCGTTTCCTGCTGCGTGACTTTCCGCAGCTGGTGCGCGCGCATGCCACGGCATTCTGGCTTGCCGCCCTTTTTTTCTACGGCTCCTTCCTCACCATTGCCCTGCTGATCTGGTTCCATCCTGCCACCATCTACAGCGTGATGGATGCCGCGCAAGTGCATCAGTTCGAACAGATGTACGACCCGGCCAAACGCGTGATCGGTTTCCAGCGCGACGATGCCAGCGATTTCTACATGTTCGGCTATTACATCCAGCACAATATCGGCATCGGCTTCCAGACCTTTGCCGGTGGCATCTTTGCCGGCGTCGGCAGCCTCGTCACCCTGGTGTTCAATGGCATCGCCATCGGCGCCGTGGCCGGCCACCTCACCCGCCTGGGCTATACGGAAACCTTCTGGTCTTTCGTTTGCGGCCACGGTGCCTTTGAACTCACCGCCATCGTGCTCTGCGGCATGGCCGGCCTCATGCTGGGCCATGCGCTGATCGCGCCCGGCCAGCTCACGCGCAGCGAGGCACTGCGGCAAAAAGCACGCAGCGCCGTGAAAATCATTTATGGCGCCACACTCTTCCTCGTCATTGCCGCCATGCTGGAAGCCTTCTGGTCCTCCAGCACGCTGATACCACCGGCCGTGAAATATGGCGTGGCTGTCCTGCTCTGGAGCGGCGTTGCCTTTTATCTCCTGCGCGCAGGAAAGGACAGGTCCCATGCAGCTGTCTGAACTGCGGCTGGCAGTGCGCCCACGCAACAGCTGGGAAGCCATGGACCTCGGCCTGCGCCTGGCACAGGGAGAGGCACGCCTCTTGTGGAAAGCCTGGTTCTGCGTGGCGCTGCCGGTATTCTGCCTGGTGCTGGCGCTGGTACTGCACAGCGGCAAGAGTGGGTGGTCCCTGCTGCTGTGGTGGCTGAAACCGCTATACGACTACGCCCTGCTCATCATGCTCAGCCGGCGCGTTTTCGGCGAAACACTTTCATTGCGCGCCCTGTTGCGCCTGCTGGCCGGCAGCTGGCGGCAAGGCCTGTTCAGCCATCTGCTGCTGCGCCGTTTCAGCATGAGCCGCAGCTATCTGCTGCCGGTCTGGCTGCTGGAGCAATTGCCGGCACGCGAGCGCGGCGCGCGCATCGAGCTCATGCGCCGCCACTACACCGGCCGGGCGCGCTGGTTGTTCACCATCATGCTGCATTTTGAATTGCTGCTGGCGGTGGCAGCCCTCAGTCTGCTGTTCTGGCTGGCACCGGCCGGACAAACCGGCATGCTCTGGGACTTGCTCGTCGCCGACAACGGTAACCGCTGGATGGCAGCAGCACAGCTCTTCTCCTATTTCGCCGCCATGTCACTGGTGGAACCGTTTTATGTCGCCGCCGGCTTCTGCCTTTACCTGAACCGTCGCACCGAACTGGAAGCCTGGGACATAGAGCTCGCCTTCCGGCATTTGCGCGAACGCCTCACCCTGCAGGGACGCGCATCATGAAAAAAGCCGCGTACTTTTTCCTGCTGCTGGCAACTGGCCCTGCCATGGCCGATGTACCGGCAAGCGACAACACCACGGATACAGCTCCCGTGGCCTCGCCCGCTGAGCCGTCCTATGCGGCCAAACTGCGTACCGATGCCGCTGCCGTACTCAAGGGGCCGGATTTCCACCAGATGGAAAGCGGCAGGCTGCCGGCAGCGCGACCCTGGCTGAAAAACTGGTTGAAGCCCGGCGAAAAAAAGAAAGAAGAGGCACCCTCGCCACCCGATCTCAGAAGCGTGGCGCAATGGCTGAAAATCGGTGTGATTGCCGTTCTGGTCCTGCTGCTGGGCTGGCTGCTCTGGCGCGGTTACCAGTGGCTGACACCGCAACTGGACAAGCGCCGCAAAATAAACCGGCAAGCTCGTCCCCGCGTGGCGGACAGCCAGCCGCTGCCCATTGCTGCCGGGCTTCCGGACAATATCAGCGACAGCGCCGCGCGTGCCTGGCAGGCCGGCCAGGCCAGCACGGCCCTGAGCCTGCTTTATCGCGGCGCCGTCACCACACTGGCGCGGCATTACCAGCTCAGCCTGCCGGACGGCGCCACTGAGGGCGATTATCTGCACCTCGTGCGGCGGCGTGGCCCGCGCGAACTGGCCAGCAGTTTCAACACCATCGTGCAGGCCTGGATGGCGCAGGCCTATGCCAACCGTCGCCCGACTGATTTTCCTGCATTGCTGGTCATTTATCGCCGGCATTTCGAAATGCCGGGAGCACGCTCATGAAGCGCTGGTGGCCGCTGCTGGTGCTGGCCCTGCTGGTCGCCGGCTTCTTTGCCTGCTTCACGCTGGAACAGCAGGAACACGATCTGGGCCAAACCACCGAAGCACGCCTGAATCCCTGGCTGGCCGCCGGTCGCGTGCTGGAAAAGCAGGGGGTGAAAGTCCGTTTTGCACCGGCCTACGGCAGCCTGCCCCGGCATGCCGATGTCATCGTGCTGGCAACACCCGTGGAATATCTCGACAGCAAGGAACAGGAAACCTTGCTGGCGTGGGTGAAAAACGGCGGCCATCTCGTGACAGAGATGCAAACCATCAGCGAAGAAGGCGAGGCACCGGATGAAGACGACCTGCTTTATGCAACGCTGGGCGTGAGACTTTACGAAGCCGAAGAAGAAACTGACAGGAATGCGGCAGATGCACACAGCAACCTTGCCGTCCGCATCGGCGATGAAGGCGAAATCCGCAGCACGCTGGACAGGGATTATTTCCTCACCTGGAGCCGCCTGAAACCCGTATGGACTGTCAGCCGGGGCAATCATGCCGGCGCCCTGCGCTTTGCGCTCGCGCACGGCCATGTCACCGTGCTCGGCGAGATGACCTGGATGAATAATCTTTCGCTGGGAAGCGCCGACAATGCCGCCCTGCTCTGGCGCGTGGTGAATGCCGGCGCGGGCAAAACCGTGTGGCTGATCCATGGTGAAAAGCGGCCGTCGCTGTTTGCCCTCCTGCTGGAACACGCCGCGCCCCTGCTGAAGGCCACGGCCCTTTTCGTGCTGGTATGGCTGTGGCATGCCAGCCGCCGCTTCGGTCCGCTGCAGCCAGTGCAGGAAGGCCAGCGCCGCCGTCTCGGCGAGCACCTTGAAGCCAGCGGGCGCTATCTCATGCAGCATGGCGGCATGGCCTTGCTCATGAATGCCAGCCGCCAGCGCCTGCTTGCGCAAATCCAGCGCCAGCACCCGCAATGGAGACGCCTGCCGCCCGGCGAACTGGCGCAACAGCTGGGTGCCCGTGCACAACTGGAAAGTACCGCCATCGCGCGCGTCCTCGCGGCAAATCTGCCGGAAAACCTTCTGCAATTCACGGCGGACATCCGCCTGCTCAACCGATTGAGGAAAGCCCTATGAGCGACATCACGGAAACCGGCAACATGGCAGGCAGCAACGGCAACGCCAATATCGGCAAAGCGGCACAAATCATCGAACGCCTGCAGGCAGAAATCGGCAAGGCCGTGGTGGGTCAGCGCGAGGCAGTGGAGCTTGCGCTGATTGCGCTGCTGGCCGGTGGCCATGTGCTGGTGGAAGGTGTGCCCGGCCTCGGCAAGACACTTTTGGTACGTGCGCTGGCCCGCACCTTCGGCGGCAGTTTTGCGCGCATACAGTTCACGCCCGATCTCATGCCGTCCGATGTCACCGGTCATGCGCTCTACGAACTGAAAAGCCAGGAATTCAAGATACGCAAAGGCCCGGTATTCACCCATCTTCTGCTCGCCGATGAAATCAATCGCGCACCGGCAAAAACCCAGGCCGCCTTGCTGGAAGTGATGCAGGAAAACCAGGTGACGATAGAAGGCGAGGCCTTTCCCCTGCCGCGCCCCTTCATGGTACTGGCCACGCAAAACCCGATTGAACAGGAAGGCACTTACCCCTTGCCGGAAGCTCAGCTGGACCGTTTCCTGCTCAAGATCGTGGTCGATTACCCCACGGAAAATGAAGAACGCGATCTGCTCAGCCTCGTCACGCAAGGCCGTATCGGCGATGTGCTGGATGTGGAAAGCCTGGCCACCCTGGTGAGTGCAGACACCATACAAAGCCTGCAGCGCATTGCAGCCGGCGTGCGCATTGATGAGCGCGTGCGTGATTATGCTGTGAGCATTGTGCGCAGCACGCGCGAATGGCCGGGCGTGGCCGTGGGTGCCGGTCCGCGCGGCGGCATTTCGCTGCTGCGTGGTGCGCGCGTGTCCGCCCTCATGGCGCAACGCGATTTTGTCACGCCCGATGATGTGAAGCGTCTGGCCGTGGCTACGCTGCGTCACCGTCTCGTGCTGTCGCCGGAACTGGAAATGGAAGGCCTCTCCAGCACGGATGTGCTGCTGCAGATTCTGGATCAGGTAAAAGCACCGCGACTCTGAGAGCCTGCTCACGATCTGCTGCGCGTCGGCGCTACTGCGTTAAAAACAAGATCGGAATGCTCATTTACTACTCGTAAACTCCGCTTCCTCACTTGTTTTTGCCTTGTATCGCTCTAGCTCGCGAGATCGTGAACAGGCTCTGAGACGAGCCTCGAGCCACTCGAAAAATGAAATCACACCTCCCTCGTTTCCTGCCCGGCCCCCGCCTGCTGCCCTTGCTGGCGGTGTGGACGCTGTGCTCCCTGCCCCTGGTCTGGTGGCCGGCACTGCAGCCTGTGTGGGCAACGGCAACACTGTTGCTGGCGCTTTTTCTCACCGTGGAAACGCTGATGCTGTGGCGACAGCCACTGCCGGCCTGCAGCCGTGAAATCACGCCGGTACTGGCCCTGGGCGTGTGGCACGATGTCACCCTGTGCTTCGACAATACGGGCGAAAAACCCCAGACCCTCATCATCCATGATTACCATCCGCCTGCTGCCGAAACGGAAGGCGTGGTGATCACGCACCATCTGCCGGCAAAGAAACGTACACGGCTTTCCTATCGCCTGCGTTTCAACCGTCGTGGCCTGCAGCATTTCCCGGGCGTGGACATACGCCTTCCCGGCCGTCTCGGTCTGCTGGCAAGACAGTCCTTCCTGCCGGTACAGAGCGATGTGCGCGTTTATCCCAATTTTTCGGAAGTCGCCAAATACGCCCTGCTGGCCTCCGACAATCGCCTGTCACAACTCGGCATACGCCAGCGCCGTCGCCGCGGTGCCGGCATGGAATTCCACCAGCTGCGCGAATACCGCGAGAGCGACACCCTGCGCCAGATAGACTGGAAGGCCACTTCCCGTCTGCGCAAGCTGATTGCACGCGAATACCAGGACGAGCGCGATCAACAGGTGATGCTGTTATTGGACGGAGGCTTCCGCATGCGCAGCCAGGATGGCCGTCTCGCGCATTTCGATGAAGCCCTGAATGCCCTTCTGCTTTTAGCGCATGTGGTGCTGCGCCAGGGCGATGCCGCCGGCTTCATGAGCTTTGCCAATGAAGAACGTTTTTTGCCACCCGCCAAAGGAAGGCATGTGCTGCCACGCATGATGGAAAGCGTTTTTGATCTGGAGGCCAGCGCCCGGACACCGGACTTTCTCAGCGTGGGCACAAGGCTGGGCGAGCAGCTGCGCAAGCGCAGCCTCGTGGTCATCATTACCAGCCTGCGTGACGAAGACAGCGCGGAACTGCGCGAGGCCTGCCGCCTGCTGAGTGAAAAACATCTGGTACTGATCGCCAACCTGCGCGAGAAGGTGCTGGACGATATCGAACTGCAGGAGCCTGCCGATGCCGACACCGCCCTTGCTGTGGCAGCCACCCATCTTTACCTGCAGGAGCGTGAAAAGACCCTGAGCACCCTGCGCCACGACGGCATCATCGTGCTGGACACCCTGCCAGGGCAGCTTGCCGTCAGCCTCGTCAACCGCTACCTCGACATCAAGCACTCAGGCCGCCTGTAAGCCTTTTGCGCACGCCTGTCCCGCGTACAAACACCACGCACACATCCGTCACAACGCCCTCACATCCGCCTCACGAAAGCGGCCCTAGCCTGCGCGCATGGAAAGCCTTGCTGCCCCACAGCAAAAACAACAAGGACAGCCACCCGCACGCACGAGCCGCCTCATCATGTCCACACGCTTTTCTTGCGCAGCGTCCCTGCTGCTTTCAGTTTTTCTTTGCCTGGGCGGCACCAGCAGTCACGCCGCCATGGTGCACACGCAAGACAGCGACCAGGCTGCCGGTGACATTTTCCAGTACCTGCTGCCTGCCCTCGGCCTGACCGGCGCGCTGTACACCGGTGACAAGGAAGGCGTAAAGGAATGGGCCCAAAGCATGGGTGCCACCATGCTGGCTACAGCGGCACTGAAGAAAAGCTTCAACTCCACTGCCTGGGGCGAACGCCCCAATGGCGGACACGATTCCTTTCCTTCCGGCCATACTTCCATGGCCTGTGCCGGCGCCACCTTCATCGGCGAACGCTACGGTTGGGACCTGGGCGCGGTGGCCATGGTGCCTGCCGCCTTTGTCGGCTGGAACCGCGTGGACGAGGACATGCACCACTGGCGCGACGTGGCCGCCGGCTGTGCCCTCGGCGCCGGCCTCACCCTGTGGCTGACCAACCCCGAAAACAAGCACGACCTCACCATCTACCCGGAAATCGGCGACCATTCCTTTTCGCTTGGCTTCGACATGAAGTACTGAATTTCCCTGCAGGTCGGGCTTCAGCCCGACCTAGTAAAACCACAGGCAGGATCGAATAAAAAGCCCGCATAAGCGGGCTTTTTATTCAGGGCATTGCACAGAGAAGCATCAGACCAGTTCATGCAGAGCACTGAGCAGGCTGCCGCTCTCCTGGTCCGTTCCGATGGTGATACGCAGGAACTGCTCGATACGTGCCGCCTTGAAATGACGCACGATGATGCCGCGCTCGCGCAGTTTTGCCGCCAGTGCTGCCGCATCATGGTCCGCATGACGGGCAAAAATGAAATTGGCCGTCGAGGGCAGCACCTCAAAACCCAGTGCAGTCATGCCCGAGACAAGCTCGCCACGGCTTTTGATGACGGCAGCACAGGTCCGATCGAAGTATTCCTTGTCTGCAAACGCCGCCGCTGCACCGACGATGGCCATGCGATCCAGCGGATAGGAATTGAAGCTGTTCTTGATACGCTCCAATGCTTCGATCAGATCGGGATGACCCACCGCCAGACCCACACGCAGGCCGGCCAGCGAACGTGATTTGGAGAGTGTCTGTGTCACCAGCAGATTGGGATATTGCTTGGTCAGCGGAATGGCTGTCTCGCCGCCGAAGTCCACATAGGCCTCATCCACCACCACCACCGACTCGGTATTACGCTGCAACAGCTTTTCAATATCGGCCAGCGCCACCGGAATACCGGTAGGGGCATTGGGATTGGGGAAGATGATGCCGCCATTAGCAGCCTCATAATCGGCCAGATCAATTTCGAACTTTGCGTTCAGCGCCACCTGCCGGAAAGGCACGCCATACAATCCGCAATACACCGGGTAAAAGCTGTAGGTGATGTCCGGAAACAAAATCGGGGCTTCATGCCTGAGGAGGCCATGGAATACATGGGCCAGCACTTCATCCGAACCATTGCCGACAAAGACAAAGGATTTGTCCACGCCGTAGTAGTCGGCAATCGCCGCCTTCAGCACATCGCTGTTCGGGTCCGGATACAGACGCAGGCTGTTGCCACGTTCCTGCTCCATGGCCGCCAGCGCTTTCGGCGAAGGGCCATAGGGATTTTCATTGGTATTCAGCTTCACCAGATTGGCAATTTTCGGTTGCTCACCCGGCACATAGGGCACCAGGGTATGAACGAAAGTACTCCAGAACTTACTCATGGCTGACCCTGAAAGAGGCTTTTCGTAGGAGCGGCTTCAGCCGCGAACCAAGCGAAGCGACGCGATCGTTGCGGGCAAGTTCGCGGCTGAA
>JASLCO010000088.1 GCA_030146505.1 Moraxellaceae bacterium | reverse complement strand
CTCGGCCGAAGGTGGACGATCAATCACGCGCTGCGGAATCGGCGGACGCTCCGGATTCAGGCTGTTGCGGTATTCGGAAAGACGGAAGACCAACGTCTTGGGCACGTCTTTGAGCACGTCAAAACCGCCGGCCATGTCGCCATACAAAGTGGCATAACCCACGGCCATTTCCGATTTGTTGCCGGTGGTGAGCACGAGACAGCCTTTCTTGTTGGAAATGGCCATGAGCAACACGCCGCGTGAACGCGCCTGCAGGTTTTCCTCGGTCTTGTCACGACCCAGCCCTGCAAATTCCGGCGCCAGCACGTCGGTAAACGCCGTCACCATGGGCTCGATGGACAGCACGGAATAGTTCACGCCAAGTGTCGCGGCCTCTTCCTCGGCATCATCCAGGCTCATCTGCGCGGTGTAGCGGTAAGGCATCATCACGGCCTGCACGCGCTCGGCGCCGATGGCGTCCACGGCGATGGCCAGCGTCAAGGCAGAATCAATGCCCCCGGACAGTCCGAGCACCACGCCCTTGAAGCGGCTTTTTTCCACATAATCGCGCACGCCCAGCACCAGCGCCTGATACACCTCGGCCACACCGGAAAGCACAGGTGCCCGCGGACCCGGCAGGAAACGGCCATCGGCAAACTCCAGTACCTGCAAGGCCTCGGCAAAGCGCGGCAACTCCACGGCCAGCGAGCCGTCCGCATTCATGGCAAAGGAATCGCCATCGAACACCAGCTCATCCTGGGCGCCAACCAGATTGACATAAGCCACCGGCAGGCCAGCCTCGCGTGCACGGGCCGCCACTACCGTGCGGCGCTCGTGGCTTTTTCCCTGATGGAAAGGCGAGGCATTGATATTGAGCAGGAGATTTGCGCCGGCTGCCCTGGCAGCGCCAGCAGGGCCGGCATGCCAGATGTCTTCACACACCGTGAGCGCCAGCCGCTGGCCTTTGATGTCGAAGACCACGGCAGCCACACCGGGCGAGAAATAACGCTTTTCGTCAAACACCTGATAATTGGGCAGCTCCTGCTTGGCATATTCAGCCAGGCATTCGCCATTGCAGAAAACGCCAGCCAGATTGCGCAGGGCACCGTCGCGATGACCGGGATAGCCCAGCACCACATGGATGTCCGGCAATTCCGCCAGCCTGGCCAGCGCTTTGGCGATGCGGCCCTCCAGGCTGGGTCGCAGCAACAGGTCTTCCGGGGGATAACCGCTCAGGCAGAGTTCGGGGAAGAGCACGATATCTGCCTTGAGTTCGTCGCGGGCACGACGCCCCAGCTCCAGCACACGCGTCATGTTGCCGGGGATGTCGCCTACCAGGAAATCGGCCTGGGCAAGGGCAATACGCAGGGGCAGCGCGGTCATGGCAAATCCTGGGAAGCTGGCGAAACGAAGGGGCGCATAGGATAGACTAGCCGCCACTCAAACAAGAAGGACTCCGCTCATGGGTCTCGTCCTGCGCCTCGCCTTGCTGGCCGTGATGGCCTGGATGGTGCTGCGCTTCCTGCGCAATCTGGGCATCAATGTCTCGGTCACCCGGCAGAACGACACACCACCCGGAGCGGCCGGCAATGAGGCCATGCGCCGCTGTGCGTATTGCAATGTGCATGTGCCGGAAGGCGAAAGCACGCGTTCGCGCGGCCATTTCTTTTGTTGCGAGGCGCATCGCGACGCCTTCCAGGACGGAAAGCGCGGATGAGCCGGGAACTGCACAACAAGGAGCGTGAAGACTGGCGCCTGCTGCGCATTTATGCGTGGTACCGCCTTGTGCTTTCCATCCTGCTGATTGGCCTGTTTACGCTGAAGCCCGTGGCACCCATGCTGGGCGGCGACAACCGGCCGCTGTTTCTGGCAACGGGCCTCGGCTATTTCATCACGGCCATATCCGCCTGCCTTTTCCTGCGCCAGCCGCATCGCCACACCAAGACTTACGGCCTCATGCTGCTGCTGACAGACCTGCTGGCGCTGACGCTGATGACACACGCCTCGGGCGGACTCAACACCCAGCTGGGCCTGCTGTTCCTGGTCACGGTGACAGCAGGCAATATCCTGCTGGCCGGGCGGCGCGGCGCCGCGATTGCCGCCATCGCTTCCATCGCCATTCTCTACGAGCAGTTCTATTTCTCGCTCGCTTCCGCAGACAACCTGTCTTCGCTGGACCTGGCACAAGCCGCCGTCTTCGGCATCAGCCTTTTCGTGATGGCACTGTTCAGCCAACTGGTCGTGCGCCGCATGCGCCTTGGCGAAGAACTGGCGGAGCTGCGTGGCCAGGACATCGCCAACCTGCAGCAGCTCAACGAACAAATCGTGCGCCGCATGCGCACCGGCATCATTGCCCTCACGGCCGACCGCAACGTGCTGCTCAGCAATGCCGCCGCCCACCAGTTGCTGGGACTGGACAAGCCCATCGCCATCTTCAGCCGCATGGAAGAGGTTTCGCTGCTGCTGGAAGCCGCCTGCTTTGCCTGGCAGCAGAACCCGCGCCTGCGCCCCATTGTTTTCCGCAATGCGCCACAGGGACCGGAAATCAGCGCCAGTTTTGCAGCGCTCAACCATGACGAAAACGGCAGCGCCATCCTGCTGTTCCTGGAAGACACCACCCAGCTCAACCAGCAGGCACAGCAGATGAAACTGGCCTCGCTGGGCCGCCTCACTGCCAGCATTGCCCATGAAATCCGCAATCCCCTGGGCGCCATCAGCCATGCCACGCAGTTGCTGGCAGAATCAGAAGTCATCGCCGGACCGGACCGCCGCCTGCTGGAAATCATCGAGCAACATTGCAAGCGCATGAACGGCGTGGTGGAAAACGTGCTGTCGGTGTCACGCCGGCAAGCATCGTTGCCACAGCGCTTTGTGTTGCAGGAATGGCTGCAGGAATTCCGCGAGGACTATCTGCACCAGCCCGAGCCTGCCGAGATCGGCATACGTCTCAGCGACAAGAACCTGACCGTGCGTTTTGACCCACAGCAACTGCACCAGGTTGCCCATAACCTGGTCATGAACGGCCTGCGCTACAGCCTGCAGCATTCGGGCAAGCCGCGGATACTCCTCGAAGGCGGATGGCTGGTATCCAGTCGCCAGCCTTATCTGGACATCATTGATTTCGGCCCCGGCCTCAAGCCGGAACAGCAAGCACACCTGTTCGAGCCATTCTTTACCACCGAGGCTACAGGCACTGGCCTTGGCCTCTACCTGTCGCGAGAAATCTGCGAAGCTAACCAGGCCCGCCTGGACTATGTCCCGCGCGAGCATGGCGCCTGCTTCCGTATTACCTTTGCGCATCCCGACCGCTTAAGCTGAGAACTGACGAGCCGGACATGACCAAGCCTCTCGCCCTCATCGTTGACGATGAACCCGATATCCGCGAACTGCTGGAAATCACACTCGCCCGCATGCAGATCGATGCGCGTAGCGCCGACTCGCTGGAAGCAGCCATGCAGTGGCTGCGCAAGGAGCGTTTCCAGCTCTGCCTGACCGACATGAACCTTCCCGACGGCAGCGGCATCACACTGGTGCAAACCATACAGAAGGAATATCCGCAATTGCCGGTGGCCGTCATTACGGCTTACGGCAGCACCGAGGCCGCTGTTGCCTCGCTGAAGGCAGGCGCCTTTGATTTTGTCTCCAAGCCGGTGGAACTGGCACGCCTGCGTGACATGGTCAATACCGCACTGCGCATCAAGCCCGATGCGGACGATTTTCCGGACGACGGGCGTCTCTTGGGAAAATCGCCTTCCGTGCAGGAGCTCAAGCAGAAAATCAGCAAGCTTTCGCGCAGCCAGGCACCGGTTTACATCAGCGGTGAGTCCGGCACCGGCAAGGAACTGGTGGCACGACTGATACACGAGCTTGGCCCGCGGGCAGAAAAACCTTTCGTGCCGGTGAATTGCGGCGCCATTCCCTCCGAACTCATGGAAAGCGAATTCTTCGGCCACAAGAAAGGGAGCTTCACCGGCGCCACCGAAGACAAACAGGGACTTTTCCAGGCGGCCAGCGAAGGCACACTTTTCCTCGACGAAGTGGCTGACCTGCCCCTGCCCATGCAGGTGAAGCTGTTGCGCGCCATACAGGAAAAAAGCGTACGCCCCGTGGGCAGCCCCAAGGAAATTCCGGTGAACGTCCGCATTGTCAGTGCAACACACAAGGATCTGGCGGCCGAAGTGGCCGCCGGCCGTTTCCGCCAGGACCTTTTCTATCGCATCAATGTGATACAGCTGAAAGTGCCGCCGCTGCGTGAACGCGGCGATGACATCCTGTTCCTGGCGCAAACCTTCCTCAAGCGTCTCAGTCGCGACTGGGGCGTGGACGAACCCGAGCTCAGCGTCGCCGCGCGCACAGCCTTGCGCGACTACAGTTTCCCGGGGAACGTGCGCGAACTGCAGAACATTCTTGAACGCGCACTCACGCTCTGCGATCACGGCAGCATACAGCCCGAGCATCTGCAACTACCGGACCATGTCGTGCATGAAGAACGCCATAGCGCTGCTCCATCTGCAGCAGCGCTGGCAGAAAGCCACGGCGGATCGCTTGAGGATTATCTTTTTGAAATAGAAAAAGGCGCCATTCTCAAAGCTCTGGAGGAAACACGCTGGAACCGCACCATGGCGGCCAAGAAACTGGGCATGACTTTCCGCTCGCTGCGTTATCGCCTGAAGAAAATGGGGCTGGATGACGACAGCAGCGACGAAGACGAAAAATGAATCAACCCGCCAGCACCGGCATCAGCTGGTAAGGCCGGGCATCCAGCCGGGTTTTCCGCCCCAGCATCTGGTCTGCCAGCAATTGTGCGGAAGCCGGCGCCAGTACCAGGCCGTTGCGGAAGTGACCCGCATTGATCCAGAGATTTTCCCGGTCCGGCACACGCCCGATAAAAGGAATGCCATTGGGGGCTCCCGGCCGCAGGCCGGCCCAGTGTGCCTCCGGCTCCTGCCCCGCCAGCGCCGGCCACAAGCGCGCGGCTGACGCCATCAGGCTGGCACGGGCCTCCACTGTCGTGGCTTTCTCAAAACCGGCTTCTTCCAGCGTGGAACCGCAAAGGATGTAACCGTCACGCCGCGGAATCACATAACGCCCGGCTGCCATCACCATGCAGGGAGGTGCTCCGGAAGTCAGGCGATACAGCAGCATCTGGCCACGCACCGGCCGCACGGCCAACGCGGCTTTACTGGCACCGGCCAGAATTCCCGGACTCCAGGCGCCGCCACAAATCACGAAGGCATCCGCTTCAAAACGGCGTCCGTCCGCGGCAATGGCAGCCGTGATGCGCGCGCCGGCCTGCTGCCAGTTGCCAATATCAACCTGCTCATGCAACTCGATGCCATCAAGCTCTAGCGAACGGCGCAGCGCCTTTAGCAAGCGCGGATTGCGGATATTGGCAATGGCCGGCATCCACAAGCCCTCATGCCAGCCATCACCAAGCCCCGGCAAGCGGGCCGACAAAACATCCGGGCGCAAGCGTTGCAGCTCATGGCCATGAACCTGTGCCCAGGTTGTGGCATCGCGTGCGTCATCCGCATCCAGCATCAACAGGCCTGAAACCGTAAGCTCGGGATCAATACCCGTTTCTGCCACCAGCTCCTGTGCCAACTCCGGGTAGGCCTTCTGTGCAGCCGATGCCAGCGCTGTTACCGGCTCGGCATATCGCCAGGGATAAAGCGGCGAGACAATGCCACCGCCCGCCCACGAGGCCTCTCCCCCGGTATGCCCCTTTTCCAGAAGGACAAGCTTGCAACCTGCCTTTGCCAGCAGGCGCGCCGTCATCAGGCCCATCACGCCGCCGCCGATAACCACTACTTTCATCCGGCTGTTTTCCCACATGAAAAGTCTGTGAAGTCCAATGGCAAAAGTTGCTGCCGCCTGCCGATACTCGGCGCCCGCATTCTGCAAAAGGATTTGCCATGCGCTCGCCCACCCGGGAACAGGGCCAAACCCTGTTCGAGCTCACCATCAGCCTCGTCATTGTATCCATGCTCGCCTTGTTCAGCATTCAAGGCATGAACCATCTGCTCAAGAAAGAACGCGGACGCATGGCCATCAACCGCATTGCCATCGCCGCCCGTGAAACACGGCATATGGCACTGAGCCGCCGCAAGACGATGACACTCTGCCCCAGCCGTCAAGGTACGCGTTGTTATGGCGACTGGAATGGCCGCCTCATCATTTTCAGCGGCAGTCCGACAGCAGGAGAAATCCATGTGCTCAGCAGCTTTGAAGCGGCCGGCCGCGGACAGGTGCAATGGCGCTCATTCCGCCAGGAAAATTTCCTGCAAATGCAGGGCAGCGGCCTGACACTGGCACAGAATGGTA
>JASLCO010000342.1 GCA_030146505.1 Moraxellaceae bacterium | reverse complement strand
GGCAGCCGCGTCGGCAAAACCAGGGGTTCTTTTTCGCTGCCGTCGTAATTCGGCCCGAAATCGACGGTTTCCTTGTCGATATCCGCCAGCATTTCGTGGGCAATCTTGTCCAGGCGAATTTCGGTGTATCGCATGGCGGCGGCGTTGTCGCCGTCGATGGAACCGAAGTTGCCCTGCCCGTCCACCAGCATGTAGCGCAGCGAGAATGGCTGGGCCATGCGCACGATGGTGTCGTAGACGGCGGTATCACCGTGCGGGTGGTATTTACCGATGACATCACCGACCACACGGGCCGACTTCTTGTAGGCCTTGTTCCAGTCATTGCCCAGCTCGTGCATGGCGTAGAGCACGCGGCGATGCACAGGCTTGAGGCCGTCGCGCGCATCCGGCAAGGCACGGCCGACGATCACGCTCATGGCGTAATCGAGATAGGACTGCTTGAGTTCGTCTTCGATGTTGACCGGCAGGATTTCTTTGGCGAATTCGGTCATCAGCTTCCTCGTCTGATTGGGCGCAAAATGCCGGTTTTTCAACCCTGAAACACCGGCCGGCGGAACGTTCCAATAAAGCCCCGAAGACTACCACAAATCATGGGGTTACCGAACCCTGATGCGCACTTTTCCCGGCAATTTTCCGGTGGTTAGGCAGGCCTTTGCCGGTATACTGCGGACCGGCTTTTTATGCCCCTGCAAATACTTCCTGTATTTGCAGGGGCACGCCGGTTCCGGCACATGTCCGGAACCGACTCACGCTACGCGAGCCGGCCATCCATGGCCGGCCTTTGCATAAGGAATCAGGCATGACAACTGGTCAAAAAACCAACGTCGACCCCGCCGAAATCGCCAAGTTCGAAGCCCTGGCCAGTCGCTGGTGGGACCCGCATTCCGAGTTCAAGCCCCTGCACGACATCAATCCCCTGCGCCTGAACTGGATAGACGAGCGCGTGGGCCTGGCCGGCAAGGCCGTGCTGGATGTCGGTTGTGGCGGCGGCATTCTTTCCGAAAGCATGGCGCGCCGTGGCGCCACCGTGACCGGCATCGATATGGGCGAAGCGCCACTCTCAGTGGCTCGCCTGCATTTGCTGGAGTCCGGCCAGAGCGTGGATTACCGCCAGGTACAGGTGGAAGCGCTGGCAGTGGAACGTCCGGCTTCGTTTGATGCTGTGACCTGCCTGGAAATGCTGGAGCATGTGCCGGATCCGGCGGCAGTGGTGAAAGCCTGCTTCGATCTCGTGAAACCGGGCGGCCTCGTTTTCTTCTCCACCATCAACCGCAACCCCAAGGCCTATGCCTTTGCCATCCTGGGTGCGGAATACATCCTGCAGATGCTGCCGCGCGGCACGCATGACTACAGCAAATTCATCAAGCCCTCGGAGCTGGCTGGCTGGATACGCGAAGCCAATCTCGACATGCAGGACATCACCGGCCTGCACTATAACCCGCTCACTCGCCGCTACTGGCTGGGCCCGAATGTGGATGTGAATTACATGGTGGCCACGCAGCGTCCGGGAGAAAGTGCCTGATGCAAAATGCTGCAGCCGTGCTCTTCGATCTCGACGGCACGCTTATCGATACGGCGCCGGACTTCATTGCCGTTCTCAACCGCCAGTTGCTGGCCCATGGCCGCAGCCCGCTGCCCCCTGAGAAAATCCGCGCCTCCGTTTCTCAAGGCTCCAAGGCCGTGGTGGCACTGGGCTTTGGTGACCGCACGCCGATAGACACGCCGGAATTCGAGGCCCTGCGCCAGGAATTCCTGCAGGGCTATATCAGGCATATCGCTGACGAAAGCCATCTCTTCCCCGGCATGGACGCCCTGCTCACCGGACTCGAAGCCCGTGGCACGCCCTGGGGCATAGTCACCAACAAGCCCAGCCTCTACACCACGCCCCTGCTGCGCGAACTCAAGCTGGATGCGCGCTGCAAGGTCGCCATTTGCCCGGATATGGTCACGCACACCAAGCCGCACCCGGAGCCCATGTTCAAGGCCGCCGGCGTGCTGGGCGTGAAGCCGGAGCTCTGTGTTTATGTGGGCGACCACAAGCGCGATATCGATGCCGGCCGCAATGCAGGCATGCGCACCGTGGCCGCCGGCTGGGGCTATGTGCTGGAGGGCGAAACCGCGGCTGACTGGCTGGCGGATGTCACGGTGGAAACCGTGGCCGAGCTGGCTGAATTGCTGGGAGTGGCGATCTGATGAGTTTTGATGCAAACACCTTCCGCCCGCAAAGCAATCTGCTGAAAGACCGTGTGATTCTGGTCACCGGCGCCAGCGACGGCATAGGTGCCGTGGCAGCGCAGACTTATGCCGCCCATGGCGCCACCGTCATCCTGCACGGCCGCAGCGAAGCCAAGCTGGAAAAAATCTACGACGCCATCGAACAGGCCGGCGGCCCACAGCCCGCCCTCGTACCCCTGGATTTTTTTACCGCTACGGCCGTGGAATACAACCAGCTGGCTGTCATGCTGGAACAGGAATTCGGCCGTCTCGACGGCCTGCTGCATAACGCCGGCGTGCTGGGCGACATCACCCCGCTGGAAATGTATGACCCGGATACCTGGGACTATGTGATGAAAATCAATCTGCGCGCACCCTATATGCTGACGCAGAGCCTGTTGCCCCTGCTGAAAGCATCAGATGATGCTTCCGTGATTTTCACCACCAGCTCGGTAGGCCGTCGTGCCCGCGCCTTCTGGGGCGCTTATGCGATTTCCAAAAACGGCACTGAAGGCCTCTCGCAAATGCTGGCCGACGAGCTCCTGAATACTTCGAATATCCGCGTGAACTGCCTCAATCCCGGCGCCACCCGCACCGCCATGCGCGCCTCGGCCTATCCGGGCGAAAACCCCATGAGCCTGAAAACAGCGCAGGACATCATGCCTCTGTATCTCTGGCTGATGAGCGCAAAGAGCCGTGGC
>JASLCO010000087.1 GCA_030146505.1 Moraxellaceae bacterium | reverse complement strand
GGATGAATCGACCACGCCCTTGATGAAACGCAGGTACAGCGGCAGGAACTGCTCGGCGTTGTCCATGATGAAAACACGCTGCACATAGAGCTTGAGGCCGCGCGCAGCATCGCGCTGGTAAAGGTCAAACGGCGCACGCCGGGGGACATAAAGCAGGGAGGTGTATTCCAGCTTGCCCTCGACCTTGTTGTGGCTCCAGGCCAACGGGTCTTCAAAATCATGGGCAATATGTTTGTAGAAAGCCTTGTAGTCTTCTTCGCTCACTTCAGTGCGCAGACGGGTCCACAGTGCCGTGGCCTTGTTCACCACCTCATAATCGCCCGGCTTTCCATCCTCGCCCGGCTTGCGCATATGTACGGGCAGGGAAACATGTTCGGCATACTTGTGGACGATGTTACGCAGGCGCCAGCCGTCGGCAAATTCGTGGGCGCTGTCACGCAGGTGCAGCACGATTTCCGTACCCCGTGCCGCGCGCTCCACGGTCTCCACCGTGAATTCACCTTCGCCCCGGGACTCCCAGTGCACACCCTCCCGCTCCGGGCTGCCGGCGCGACGGGTCAGCACCTCCACGCGATCAGCCACCACGAAAGAAGAATAAAAGCCTACCCCGAACTGGCCGATGAGCTGGGCATCCTTCTTCTGGTCACCCGAAAGCCCCTTGATGAATTCCGCCGTCCCGGAACGCGCGATGGTGCCGAGATTGGCAATCACCTCGTCACGGCTCATGCCTATGCCGTTGTCGCGCACACGCACGACATGGGCGGCTTCGTCCACGTCTATCCAGATACCAGGCTCGGGATCATTTTCCAGCAGGGCCGGCGTGCTCAGCGCTTCAAAGCGCAGCTTGTCGGCGGCATCGGAAGCATTGGCCACCAGCTCGCGCAGGAAGATTTCCGGATTGCTGTAGAGGGAATGGATCATGAGGTGAAGCAGGCGGGAGACCTCAGTCTCGAAGCCACGGGTTTCTTTCTTCGTCATATCAGGCTGCTCGGCATGGGGCGTGGTCATTTCTTGATCACCTTCCTGTGGATGGGAACTGGCCCAGATATAAGGCCTGTGACGCAGGCTTCAAGACCGGCAATCCCCCCGGTGGGGGGTCTATGTACAAGCCAGCCAGACCGACTACACTCGGCCGACTGCTTGGAAGAAGCAGCTCCACATGGTCAAACAAGGATTCTCATCATGAAAAAAGTGATTCTCGCTGCCGCACTGCTTGGCTCCTCCGTCACTGCATTCGCCGAAGCACCGGGCGGCCCCGGCTGCGGTTGGGGCAACATGCTGTTCAAGGGCCAGAGCGGCTTGCCCATGCACCTGCTGGCCACCCTGGTGAACGGCACCTCCGGCAATGCCACCTTCGGCATGACCACTGGCACCAACGGCTGCTCCACCAGCGGCAAGCTGAGCTACAGCGGCCAGAGCCTGCTGACCATGAATGGCGTGCTGGAAGAAGTGGCACAGGACATGGCTGCCGGCCAGGGCGAAGCCCTGACTGCCCTGTCCGTTTCCATGGGCATTCCCAGCGAGGAGCGCGCACACTTCAATGACGTGATGCACCAGAACTTCTCCGCCATCTTCACGTCCAAGGATGTAACGGCCGGCGAAGTGGCCGACAACATCAATACTGTCATGCAGAAAGACGAAACGCTGGCCAAGTTCATCTGAGCCGGTTTCGCCCAATGCCCTGTTGCCTTGGCAACAGGGCATTTTTATTTCCCGCCTTCTTGTAATCCCGCCCGATGCGCAAACTGTTGAGCCTGTTGCTGCTGCTTGCGGTATCCACCGTGCAGGGCATGGAACTGGACTCCCTGGCAAATGATCCGGAGTGGCTGGCACTGCTGCACGTCAATCGCAGTGCCACCGTGCATGACCGCGGCGAAAGCTATGTGGACGACCAGAGTTTTTTCCTTGCCGCCAACGGCAAAAAAGACCGGCTGGCCGAACTCCACGCCACGGTAACGGCACTGGAACCGGCACAAGCGCCGCAGCGCTGCAACTTTCCGGCCCGCTATGCCTTTCTGGCACGAAAACTGGGCTGGACGGAAAACGAGCCCCTGGCCCATTGCAGCGAATACCTGGAGTGGCGCCGTCAGATTCCGTCGGCGCGTGCCGTGCTCGTCTTCCCTGCCTCCTATCTCAACAGCCCGTCTTCCATGTTCGGCCATACATTGATGCGGCTTGACGCCAGCACGGCACCGGAAAATGTCTGGGGCTCCTGGGCCGTCAACTTCGGTGCTGTCACCACCGGGCAGGACAACTCCGCGCTTTATGTATGGCGCGGCCTGGCCGGCGGTTATCCGGGGCATTTTTCCATCGTCCCCTATGTCAGCAAGATCCAGGAATATTCCAATCTGGAAAACCGCGACATCTGGGAATACAGCCTGAAACTGGAGCCGGTGCAGATTGCCCGCCTGATCGATCATCTCTGGGAATTGCGCAACACCAATTTCGATTACTACTTCTTTGATGAAAACTGCTCCTTCCGCCTGCTGGAGCTGATGGACGTGGCTCGCCCCGGTGAAAACATCATCCAGGGCTTCCGTTTCACCGAAGAGCCGGTCAATACCGTGCGCACGCTCTACCGGCACGGGCTGGTGACGGAACTGGTCTATCGCCCCTCCAAAGCCTCAGAGCTTGAAGCCGACGTGCAGGCTCTCACCCGGCATGAGCAGGCCATGGCGAGGCGATTGCTGGCGGACCCCGGCTTTGCTGCCAGCGTGGAGTTCCAGGCCAGCCCACCGGAACGGCGCCACCTCATGGCCCGAACAGCCTTGCGCACCCTGCGCTTCAAGGAAAGAAAGAACGAGCGCACCGGGGCCGTAGCCGAACGTGGCCTGCAATTGCTGCTCATCATGCAGGCGAATCCGCCCACAGCTGTCAGCATTCCCCAGCCCGCCCCGCCGGAAGCCGGCCATAGCACACAGATGCTCGGACTGGGCGGCGGCCAGCACGGTTCCACAGGCTTTGGCGAACTGCGCTACCGGCTCACCTATCACGATCTCACCGATAATCCGGAAGGCTTTCTGGAAGGCGCACAGATCGAAGGCCTGGACCTGCGCCTGCGCTACAACCAGCAGGAATCGCTGGAGCTGGAAAGCCTGGACCTCATCAACATCCGCTCGCTGTCGCCACGCAACGCTTTCATCAAGCCACTCTCATGGTTCGTGAAAGCCGGCTGGGAACATGCACCCGTTTACGGCGGGTCCGAAAGGGTGGCCTATGTCCAGGGCGGCGCTGGCCTCTCATGGCGCTGGAATATGCTGCAACCCTATACCCTGGCTTCATTGCGCGTAGAACACGACGAGGCCTGGAAACCCTTCATTGAAACGGGTGCCGGCGCCACCGTCGGCCTGCTTCTCTACCGGCCGGAGATGCAGGTCAACCTGCTGGCAGACAGCGTGTATTTTGAAAACGGCGAATACCGCTACCGTGGCCAGGCCGAACTGAACGTGCCCCTGGGGCGACAGGATGCACTGCGCATGGACTGGCACCAGGACTACTGGCGCGGCGACAAGGAACAGGAGTGGAGCCTGGGCTGGCGCCACTATTTCGACTGATGCCACCCGGCCAGGCCCAGGCAATATTCGCAAGACCCCACGCTGCGACTCCGGTATCATGTCAGCCCCGGCACCGTCCCGGACGCCAGCGCCCCTTGTCCGCGGCTTCAGCACCGCCTCTTCAGAAAAGGTTTTCCCAATATGCAAATCGCAAACAATGTCGTCGCCCTCATCGAATACACCCTGACCGATGACAAGGGCGAAGTGATCGATTCCTCCGCGGGCGGCGAACCGCTGGCCTATCTGCACGGCGCCGGCAACATCATTCCCGGCCTGGAAGAAGCACTGGAAGGCAAGACCGTGGGCGCCGCCTTCAAGGTCAGCATTGCCCCGGCCGACGGCTACGGCGAGAAGAACGAAGGCCTGCTGCAGGTGGTTCCCAAGTCCATGTTCCAGGGCGTGGACCAGATTGAGGCCGGCATGCAGTTCCATGCCCAGACCGACCACGGCATGCAGGTCATCACCGTGGCCAAGGT
>JASLCO010000286.1 GCA_030146505.1 Moraxellaceae bacterium | reverse complement strand
GCACGGCTATCGCCGTATCTTCCAGCAATTGCGCCTCGGCATTGCTGATGATGCCAGCACGCGCAGCAATGTCGGGCGCGTCGTCATGCAGCAGGCCGGATTTTTGCGCCTCGCGGATTCTGGCGCTGATGGCCTTGGTGTCGGTTACCAGCTGGAAGGCGTAGTCCAGGGCGCCCGTGGCGTCACTGCGGTTCCTGCTCAGGTGTATGCCGCTGCCGAGGCGTTCCAGCGTGGCCGATGGCTTGAGCATGAGCGTGGCCACTTCATGGCCCAGCCGGTCCCGGGGGGCACGGTGGCGGCGCCCCAACGGAAAGACGAAAACACGCAGCAGCCAGGCCGCAGGTGCCGACGGAAAATTGGCGAGTATGCCGGCCAGCTGCTCTTCGATGCGCAAGGTGGAGCGTGCCAGTGAATAATCCAGCAGCGCGCGGTCTTCCACCGGCCGGCCTTCGTCTTCCCAGCGTTTCAGCACGGCGCTGGAAAGATAAAGCTCCGACAGGCAATCGGCGAAACGCCCGGAAAGGCTCTCACGCCGCTTGAGCTCGCCACCCAGAAGGGCCAGTGCCGCATCGGCCACCAGCGCGAAGCTGGCGGAAAGCCTGGCGAGCTTGCGATACCAGTGGGCAGTTGGCGTGGCGGGAGCCGCGGCAAAGATGGAAAGCGTGAGACCGTGCAGCAGGCTGAGCGCGGCGTTTTTCATGATGTGGCTGACATGGCCGGTAAAGGCATCGTCGAAATCAGCCACGGATTTTTCCCGGTCCTGCACGCCGGCCGCTTCGATTTCCCGCAACAGGAAAGGATGGCAGCGCATGGCGCCCTGGCCGAAGATGATGAGGCTGCGCGTGAGGATGTTTGCACCTTCCACGGTGATGCCCACGGGAATGGCCTGATAGGCCGTGGCCAGATAATTGCGCGGCCCCATGCAGATGCCCTTGCCGCCGTGTATGTCCATGGCGTCGTTGAGCGCCATGCGCATGCGTTCGGTGGCTTCGTGTTTCATGATGGCGGAAACCACGGCGGGTTTTTCGCCCAGGTCCAGGGCGACACAGGTCAGGCGCCGCGCGGCTTCCAGCGTGTAGGCGTGGCCGCCGATGCGTGCCAGCACTTCTTCCACGCCTTCCAGCTTGCCGATGGGCAATTTGAACTGCTTGCGCACACGTGCGTACTGGCCGCTATAGCGTGCGGCGGTTTTCGCCGACGTGGTGCCAAGAGCCGGCAGTGAAATGCCGCGGCCGGCAGCGAGGCAATTCATGAGCATCATCCAGCCACGTCCGGCGTATTCGCGGCCGCCTATCACCCAGTTGAGCGGAATGAAAACATCATTGCCGTGATTGGGACCATTCATGAAGGCCTGGCCACCGGGAAAATGGCGGCGACCGATATGCACGCCGGGATGGTCAGTGGGAATCAGTGCCAGCGTGATGCCTATGTCTTCCACACTGCCCAGCAGATGTTCCGGATCATGGAGGCGGAAGGCGAGGCCGAGCACGGTCGCTACCGGCGCCAGCGTGATGTAGCGCTTTTCCCAGGTAAGGCGTATGCCCAGCATCTCCTGGCCCTGGTAAATGTCGCGGCAGACAATGCCGCGATCCGGAATGGCCCCGGCATCCGAGCCGGCTTCGGGGCCGGTGAGCGCAAAGCAGGGAATTTCCTGGCCGGAGGCCAGGCGTGGCAGGTAATGCTTTTTCTGTTCTTCGGTGCCGTAGTGCAGCAGCAGTTCACCGGGGCCCAGCGAATTGGGCACCATCACGGTGACAGCAGCGGAGACCGAGCGCGAGGCGATTTTTCCCACCACGGCGGAATGGGCCTGTGCGGAAAAACCCAGCCCGCCGAATTCGCGCGGAATGATCATGCCGAGGAAGCCCTGCTTGCGTATGAATTCCCAGACGCGCGGAGGCAGGTCGCGCAGTTCCTGCGTGATGACCCAGTCATCCAGCATTTCACACAGTTCGGCCGTGGGGCCGTCGAGAAAGGCCTGTTCTTCCGGTGACAGCCGCGGTTGTGGAATAGCCAGCAGTTTTTTCCAGTCGGGGCGGCCGCTGAAAAGATCGGCTTCGAACCAGATCGTGCCGGCAGCAATGGCGTCGCGTTCCGTGTCGGAAACCGGCGGCAGCAGCCGGCGCACGATATGCAGCACGGGCGGGATCACGATCAGGCGGCGCAAGGGCTTGAGTGACCACAGCAAGGTCACGGCCCAGGGCAGCCACAGCCATGTCCAGTAAGGCATGTGGCGCACGGTCAATGTGAGCAGCGTAATGAAAACCAGAGTGGCTGCCGCCAGGCCGATGCGAGGACTGAACAGCATGAGAAAGCCGGTAACGAGGATGATGGCAAGCAATAATGTGTTCATGGTGACTCCTGTCGGTAGTAAAAGGCGCTCCTGTTTCAACATGGCCGGAGTGCCCTTTTGATTCTGCCGGGGGGATGAGGGGTACCTGTGTCCTTTGCGCTAAGAAATGTGGTGCAAGTGTAGGACGGGCTGGCGCGAACTGCCGGTTCTGCATCTTGTCCTTGTGGCCGGCGGGCCGTATAAGGAGGGGGCTTACGAAGAGGGCAGCGCAATGAAGCTCAGGGTGGTCTTGTGGTATATGGCGCGTCGCATGGAAATGCTGTCACGCACCAACTCCGGTTTCATTGCCCGTCTGCACGGCCGCGATTTCACCTTGCAGATTTCCACGGAAGAAGGTGTTCATCGTTTCTTCCATGTTCACCACAATCGCGTGCATTCCCGTGACAAGCTGCACGAAGCGCCGGACCTGGCGCTCGCGTTCAAGACAGATGAAGTTGCCCTGCGTCTTTTGTCGACGGCGGACGCCAATGCCTTCATGACGGCCATGCAGGCCGGGGAAGTGAAACTGACGGGGGATTACGCGCTGCTCATGTGGTTCATGAGCGTGGGTAAGTATCTGCGTCCCCAGGGATTGCGGCGTCGTCGTCCCGGGGGCGAGGTGGCGCGTCGCGCCGGCTAGTCTTTACAGGGTTGTATTGCCTGCCAAGTATCATCTTCAAACCTGTGCGTAATGCTCGCGTGCGGCTATCCAGCGTGCCATCAGGGCAGCGGCTGCCACAGGATTTTCCCGCAGCATGTCGATTGCGCACAGTTGCACTTCTGGCAGCAGGGGCGCATCGCGCAGCAGGTCGGCCAGGCGGAATTGCATTTCGCCGGTCTGGCGTGTGCCCAGTACTTCGCCAGGGCCACGCAGTTCCAGGTCTTTTTCCGCAATGCGGAAGCCGTCGGTGGTTTCGCGCAGGGTGGAAAGCCGTGCACGGCCCAGCTGTCCCAAGGGCGATTGATAGAGCAAAACGCAGAAACTCTGTTCGGCTCCACGGCCGACGCGGCCACGCAGCTGGTGCAGTTGCGCCAGGCCCAGGCGCTCCGGGTTTTCTATCACCATCAGTGTGGCACGCGGCACGTCCACACCCACTTCAATCACCGTGGTGGCCACCAGCAACTGCAGTTCACCATTCTTGAAGGCCTGCATGACGGCGGCTTTTTCTGCGGGCTTCTGGCGGCCGTGCACCAGGCCCATGCGCATTTCCGGCAGCGCGGCCTGCAGTTCTGTAAATGTGACTTCAGCCGCCTGCGCCTCCAGTTGCTCCGATTCTTCAATCAGCGTACAGACCCAGTAGGCCTGCCGGCCTCCGGCGCATTGCGCGCGTATGCGTTCGATGATGTCGGCGCGCCGCTCGTTGGGAATCACGAGTGTCTGTATGGGCGTGCGGCCCGGTGGCAATTCGTCGATGACGGAGGTGTCGAGATCACCATAGGCACTCATGGCCAGCGTGCGTGGAATCGGCGTGGCCGTCATGATGAGCTGGTGCGGCGTGATGCTTTCTCCGTCTTTTGCTTCGCGGCGCTCGCCCTTTTTCTTGAGGGCGAGGCGTTGGTGCACGCCGAAGCGATGCTGTTCGTCGATGATGACCAGTGCCAGCCGGTGGAAGGCCACATCGTCCTGGAACAGCGCATGCGTGCCGATGACGATGCCGGCACTGCCATCGGCCATCATGGCCTGGGTCTCGCGTCGCGCTTTCACGCCATGGCGACCCAGCAGTGTGACCACATTGACCCCCAGTGCGGAAAACCAGCGCGTGAAATTCACGGCATGCTGTTCGGCGAGGATTTCCGTGGGCGCCATCAGCGCCACCTGCAGGCCGGCCTGCAGCGCGTGGCAGGCCGCCAGGGCCGCCACCACGGTCTTGCCGGCGCCCACGTCGCCTTGCACCAGCCTCAGCATGGGCCGGCCGCTGTGCAGGTCGTTGGCAATTTCCGCCAGCACGCGGGCTTGCGCACTGGTCAGGGGGAAGGGCAGAGCGGCGAGGAATTTCCCGGCCAGCGCCGGTTTTGCCGGCAGGGCCACGCTGCGCTGTGCGCGGATTTCCTCGCGGCGTTTCTGCATGCTGAGCTGGTGTGCCGTCAATTCTTCAAAAGCCAGACGCTGCTGGGCCGGATGCCGGCCTTCGATCAAAAGACGGCGATCGGCTTCCTTGGGCGGTGCATGCACATAGCGCAAGGCCTCAGGCAGCGGCCAGCCGCGATTTTGCGCAGAGGGCAGCCAGTCCGGGAGGTTGTCGGCACTCATGCGCGCCAGTGCCTGCGTGATCAGTGGACGCAGGCGCTGCTGCGTGATGCCTTCCGTGACGGGGTAAATCGCGGTGAGCGTTTCCGGTGGCGGTGGCAGCGCTTCCGGCGAGACCTGGTATTCCGGGTGATACATCTCGAGGCCGCTGGCACCGACGCGGGCTTCGCCGAAAATGCGCAGGCGCGTGCCGCGTGGCAGGGCTTCTTTCTGCGTCATGCGGAAATGATAAAAGCGCAGCGTGAGCAGGCCGGTGCCGTCGTGCACTTTCACCATCAGCGAGCGGCGCCGGCCCAGCACCACGTCGGCCAGTTGCACATCACCTTCCACCAGCGCGCTCATGCCGGGGCGCAGCGCACCTATGGGCGTGATGCGGCTGCGGTCTTCATATTGTCGCGGCAGATAAAACAGCAGGTCCTGTACCGTGCGTATGTCCAGCCTGAGCAGTTTTTCCGCCAGCGCGGCGCCCACGCCCTTGAGCGTGGTGACAGGCTGCGCGGAAAGCAGGGCATGACTCACGGCGTGCGCGTACCTGGCAGGTTCAGGCTGCGCAGCGCGGCCAGCAATGCCTTGATGGCCTGCGGCCGGGGAAAGCGCCGGCGCCAGGCCATGACGATTTCACGCGAAGGCGGAGGCGTGAGCGGACGCGTGAGCACATCACCGCCATCGCCAAGATTGCTGGCGGCGCTGGCCGGTACCAGTGTGAGGCCGAGGCCGGAGGCAACCATGTGGCGCAGCGTGGTCAGCGAGCTGGCCGGGCCCAGTGTGTTGTGGCCGTTGGCCAGGTGTGGGCAGGCTTCGAGTATCTGGTCGCGGAAGCAGTGGCCTTCGCCCAGCAGAAGCAGGTTGTCGCTGTGCAGGTCGGAAGTGGGAATGCTTTTGCGTTTCGACCATTCATGGCCGGCCGGCATGAGCAGCTCGAAGTCTTCCTTGTAAAGCGCTTCCACATGCGTTTCCGGCGCATCAAAAGGAGCGGCGAGGATGATGACATCCAGCTCGCCGCGGCTCAGCTTTTCCGTGAGCACATGCGTGTAGTTTTCTTCCAGATAGAGCATGAGGCCGCTGCCACCCGTGCGCAGCGCACGCACCAGCGGTGGAAAAAGATCGGGCGCGGTGGTGAAGATGGCACCCAGCTTGAGCGGATCGGCAAATTCATTGCGTGCCGCCCGCGCGGACGCGTTGAGCACTTCCATTTCTTCCAGCACGCGATGCGCCTGGCGGATAATCGCTTCGCCGCCCGGCGTCACCATGACTTCATGGCGGTGGCGCTCGAAGAGGGCGAGGCCGAGTTCGTCCTCCACCTTCTTCACGGCAATGCTGAGTGTGGGCTGGGAAACATGGCAGGCTTCGGCGGCGCGGCCAAAGTGGCGTTCGCGGGCCAGGGCGATGAGATAACGCAGGTCGGTCAGGGTCATGGGGGCGGAAGACGGGCTGCTGTGATTGCACGACGCTATCGGAAATAGGGAAACATGGCAAAAGTCTTGATTGTGGGTTGTGGGGATGTTGGCAGCCGGCTGGCCCGTCGTCTGGTGGCGGCCGGCCATGAGGTGTACGGCCTGCGCCGCTCGGCCTTCAGCCTGCCCGGTGTCGTGGCCCTGCAGGGCGATGTGACGCAGCCTTTATCGCTGCATTTTCCGGCCGGACTGGAAGCGGTGTTTGTGCTGCTGGCGCCGGGCGAAACAGGCGAGGCTGCCTATCGCCGTGTCTATCTTGAGGGGACGCGGCAACTCCTGGCGGCGCTTGCCGGCCAGAAATTGCAGCGGCTTTTCTGGGTGTCCTCCTCCAGCGTTTACGGACAGGACGATGGCAGCTGGGTGGATGAGACTTCGCCAGCCCGGCCGGCCAGCGCGACGGCGCAGTTGTTGTTGCAGGCCGAACAACTGCTCGAGAGAGCGCCGTGGCCGGCCACCGTAGTGCGCTTTGCCGGCATCTACGGACCGGGCCGCCTGCGCCTGTTGCGCTGGGTGGAGTCGGGCCGCGAGGTGCAGGCCGAACCTTGTGCCTGGACCAACCGCATCCATGTGGAGGATTGCGCCGGCCTGCTGGATTTCCTTTTTGTGCAGCAGCGCAAGGGCAGCCGCCTCGATTCCCTGTACCTTGGCGTGGACGATGAACCGGCACCACAGCACGAAGTGTTGGACTGGCTGGCGGATTACCGGGGCCTGCCGCGTGTCGCTCGCGCTTCCCGCCCGGGAGCCGGTAGCAACAAACGTTTGTCCAATCAGCGAATATCGGCGCTCGGTTACAAAATGCAGTTCTCCGGTTACCGGGCGGGTTACGCCGCTGTCATGGGACCGCAGGATGAAATCCGCTAAGCTTGCCGCCGGACCGTGGATGCGGTGTCTCGCAACGTCAAATTGCGAAGGGCATTACAGGGGCTAAAAAGTGAAAATTCAGGCAGTACGGGAATTACTTCTCGTGATGATTCTGGCGGGAATGGCGGGTAATGCCGGCGCCGCCAACCTCTTTGAGCAGACCCCGGCAGACCAGGGTATTTCCGCTTTCAAGAGCGGCGACTACAGGCATGCGCGTACCTGGCTCAGCACGGACGAGGCAGCAAACGACCCGCGTGCCTGGTATTACCTGGGGCGAATGTTCCAGGACGGCCTGGGTGGTTTCGTGGTTGATCTCTCGCGGGCCGAAAAGCTCTATCACCAGTCCGCTGAAAAAGGCCAGGTCGACGCCATGCTGGCCTTGGCTGACCTCTATTCCCGCGGCGGCGGCGTGAAACCCAATTTCGGTGTGGCCCGCATCTGGCACGAAAAGGCCGCACGCGCCGGCAATGTCGATGCCATGGTGTTGCTGGGCAAGGATTTCACGGGCAGCAACGGCCTGCCGCCGAATTACGACCAGGCCCGCATCTGGTTCGAGCAGGCTGCTTCCGCCGGCGATAGCGAAGCCATGCGTTCTCTGGGCGACCTTTACCGCAACGGCCAGGGCGTGGACGTGAGCATGGTGGATGCACTGATGTGGTATCGCCTGGCCGTGCGCGCTGGCAATGCCGATGCGCAGAGTGGCAACAACCTTCTGACGCGCATCCTGCCCGCCGACAAGCAAGCCGATGCCGAGCGCCGTGCACAGGAGTGGGAAGTGCTCACCGGCCGCGCACCTGGCCCCAAGCAGGAACAGGCCGAGGAATCCAAGAAAACCTCCGACACCCGCCCGGCTGACATCAAGAAACTGCCTGCCTCTGCCGGTACGGTCAGCCAGAATTGATGCTGCGGTTTTCTCCATGAAAAAAGCCTCCCGTGCGGAGGCTTTTTTATGCGCGCTGTCTGGGCTAATCCAGCAGCTCCATCACGCCATCCATTTCCACCAGCGCATTTTTCGGCAATGCCGCCACGCCGATGGCGGCGCGGGCGGGATAAGGCTCCTTGAAATAGCGGGCCATGGTCTCGTTCACCAGCGCAAAATGCGAAAGATCGGTGAGGAAGATGTTGAGTTTGGCAATATCGGCAAGGCTGCCGCCGGCCGCTGTGCACACGGCCCCGAGATTTTCAAAAACCTGGACGATCTGTGCCTCTATGCCTTCGCGCAACTGCATGGTGGCCGGGTCCAGTGCGATCTGGCCGGACAGATAGACCGTACTGCCGACCTTGACGGCCTGCGAATAGGTGCCGATGGCGGCGGGAGCCTTGTCGGTCTTGATGATGGCGCGGTTCATGGAAAATATCCTCGTGAATCGTGAATCGTGAATCGTGAATCGTGAATCGTGAATCGTGAATCGTGAATCGTGAAT
>JASLCO010000262.1 GCA_030146505.1 Moraxellaceae bacterium | reverse complement strand
GGCGCGACTCGTGACGCTCGGATCCGACGATGTGCAGGCCGCCGGCATTGAGCACGGCTTCGTGGTTCTTCTGCCATTCCGCCTTCAGGGCATCAAGCTGCTCCTGGCTGGGATTCTCGATTTTTGCCGCCTCGGACTTCCAGTTGCCACCCAGCAGGATGTCGGTACCACGGCCGGCCATGTTGGTAGCAATCGTTACTGCACCGGGGCGACCGGCCTGGGCAATGATGTCGGCTTCGCGCTCGTGGAACTTGGCATTCAGCACCTGATGCGGAATCTTTTCCTTCACCAGCAACTGCGCCAGGTATTCACTGGTTTCAATGGTGGCCGTACCCACCAGCACCGGCGCATTCTTTTCGCGTATGGCCTTGATCTCGGCAATGATGGCGGCGAACTTTTCTTCGCGGCTGAGATAGACGAGATCATCCAGATCCTTGCGCACCATGGGACGGTGCGTGGGAATCACCACCACATCCAGACCGTAAATCTGGCGGAATTCCGGGGCTTCCGTGTCGGCCGTGCCGGTCATGCCGGAGAGCTTTTTGTAGAGACGGAAATAATTCTGGAAAGTGGTGGTGGCCAGCGTCTGGTTTTCCGACTGGATACGCACTTTTTCCTTGGCTTCCACCGCCTGGTGTATGCCGTCGGACCAACGCCGGCCCGGCATCGTGCGGCCGGTGTGCTCGTCAACGATGATGACTTCATTGTTCTGCACGATGTACTGCACATCGCGGATGAACAACACATGCGCCTTGAGGGCGGCATGCACATGGTGCAGCAAGCCCAGGTTGGCGGCGGAATAAAGGCTGTCGCCCTCGGCCAGCAACCCCATCCCCGCCAGCAGGGACTCGACATATTCGTGGCCGGCCTCGGTCAACTCCACCTGCCGGTGCTTTTCATCCATCCAGTAATGGCCACCATCAACCTTGCCTTCTTCGGCCTGCCGCTGCAGCCTGGGGATGAGGGTGTTGATCTGCTCGTAAAGGCGCGAGGAATCTTCACTCGCACCGGAAATGATGAGCGGCGTGCGCGCTTCGTCAATGAGGATGGAGTCGACTTCGTCCACCAGCGCATAAGCCAGGCCACGCTGGAATTTGTCTTCCAGGCGGAAAGCCATATTGTCGCGCAGGTAATCAAAACCGAATTCGTTGTTGGTGCCGTAGGTGATGTCGGCTTCATAAGCGGCGCGCTTTTCCGCACCGGGTTGCATGGAACGGATCACACCGACCTTGAGGCCAAGGAATTCAAACAGCGGACGGTTCCAGTCGGCATCACGCGATGCCAGATAATCGTTCACCGTCACCACATGCACGGCACCGCCGGACAGTGCGTTGAGATAAGCCGGCAGCGTGGCCGTCAGCGTCTTGCCCTCGCCGGTGCGCATTTCGGCAATGCGGCCTTCATGCAAGGTGATGCCGCCTATCATCTGCACATCGTAATGACGCATGCCCAGCACACGGCGTGCGGCTTCGCGGCAGACGGCAAAGGCTTCCGGCAGCAACTTGTCCAGGCTTTCGCCTTTTTCATAACGGGACTTGAATTCGGCCGTCTTGGCCGACAGAGCGGCATCGGCCAAGGCCTTGAGGGTCTCTTCCTGCGCATTGACGGCATCCACCAGCTTGCGCATGCGCTTGAGTTCGCGCTCGTTCTTGGTACCGAAGATACCGCCCAGCAGACCTGCAAATCCCGACATAACCGCTACTCGTGAAAATGAATGATGCCCCGCCGCCCCGCCGGGCTGTGCGCAAGCACAACGCAAATGGGGCCGGCATGCCGCCAAAACAAGGCCGGAGCCTGCGGCAAAGCGGGCCATTCTACTCTGATTCGCCAGAGGGAAAAAACTGACAGTCCTGTAATGAAAAAACCCGGCATTGCCGGGTTTTTGACCGCATCGTGCTCAACGCCGGGCGTGGGCGATATAGGTGGCAGGATCGACCTGCGTACCATTGCGTAGCACTTCGTAATGCAGGTGCGGACCGGTGGAACGGCCGGTGGAACCCATATAGGCCACCAGTTGCCCTTTGGTGACGATGTCGCCCACCTTCACGGCCACGCGGCTGGCGTGCGCATAGCGGGTACTCATGCCATCACCATGGCTGACCTCCACCATATTGCCGTAGCCATTGCGGGGCCCGGCATAGGTGACAATCCCCGGCGCCACGGAAAAGACGTTGGTGCCTTCGGGACCGCCAAAATCAATGCCGCCATGGAAGGTGGTGCGCCCGGTAAAGGGATCGGAGCGATAGCCGTATCGCGAGGTCACGTAACCACTGCCATGCAGGGGCATATTGGCCAGGTAGTTGTTGGGCTCCATGCGCTTGCCGCTCATGAGGCCGTCCAGTGCCGCCAGTTGGGCTTCCTTGAGTTCGATTTCATCCGACAGCTCCTGCAGGCGAACCATCACACTGGGACGGTCGCCAAGGACGGTCAGCTCTTCAGTGAGCGGGCCGCCCATCGGGGGCTTTTTTTTGAAATCGAATTCCTCCGTATTGAGATTGGCCGATTCGGCCAGATGCTCACCGAGGGCATCAAGCTGCAGGAGACGCGCCTGCATTTCGGCCAGGCGGGCCGACATGGCCTTGAGCTGGTCACGGGATTCGGCAGAGACCGCCTCGGAGCGGCCGACATGCGCCGGGAAAAGGCGGGCAGCCGCGTAATAGCCGGCACAGCCCAGGGCCACGCAGAGGACAACCACAAAAAATGCAGCGACCATCAACAGGCGGGGCTGCAATTGCACGGTGCGCGGACGCCCATGCTTGCGGCTCAGGAAGATGATGTTCATGAATAAATCCTGCTTGTTGTTTTGACAGCGGTATACTGCTTCCCCCCGACTGCCAGCAGAACGGCCTTTTCCGGTGTCTCGCCGACACGGGAAAAGACCTCGTCAAACGGACATGCGCCAGGAAAAAACCGTAACGCTGACCGAAATCATAAAACAGGGTGCGCTGGCGTCTCTGCGCGAGCGCTCGGGCCTGATGCACAGGCTGGACACCCTGCTGGGCTTTTACCTGGATGCCCGCCTGCGGCAACTGGTGCGCGTGGCGGCCTATCAGGACGGAACCCTCACGCTGACCTGCAACAACAGCACGGTGGCCGGTCAGCTTCGCTATCTTAGTCGCATCTACATGCAGCAATTACGCCAGCACGACGAGCTTTGTGATCTCGTGCGCATTCACGCCGTGATTGGCCGCCCGTCTCCGGCATCTTCTGCCACCCGAAAAGAGGGAAACCCCCTGCGTCGCCTCAGCCCGGCCACGGCCGAACTGCTGCTGCATCTCTCGGAGAATCTCGAGGGGGGGGAGGTTAGCGAAGCCCTGCGCCGGCTGGCAAGGCATACGGAAGCGCCGGAGTGACCACTGGTCCGGCTTCATCAAAAAGCAATATCCCGTTGATTTACAAGGCCTCTGTCAGGGGAGCTGCCTTGATATAGGAGATGGGGGCACGGGCT
>JASLCO010000251.1 GCA_030146505.1 Moraxellaceae bacterium | reverse complement strand
CATCTACGCGCCGCTGTTCCTGCCCATATCTACGATGTCCGACCTGTCCTCCGGCAAGAAGCTGTTCCGTACAGCGGCCGATCCGGCGGCCTTTGCCAATCCGGATTCCATGGTGGCCCGCGCTGGTCGCCAGTAGGTTCGGATCACGTCCTGGCTTCATGCTGTTCGCGCGGCGAATTATGGCGGTCATTGGGCTGGCGCTGTCGTCGGCCCTTCCTGTGCAGGCTGGCGAATTGCCTCCCGCATTGGAGGCGGCATTGGCCGGGCAGCCGCCGGCTGATGCGCCGGCCGGGCAGGCGGCGCGCCTCACGGCTTTCTTTGCGCACGGCCCTGCAACGCTGGATGTTTTCTGTGAAGGCCACTGCCAGCCACGGCAGCAGAAAAAAGCACTGCTGGCCCTTTTTTTTCGTGGCAGCTTTGCCAAGGCGGAAGCTTCAGCGCCCGTCGATGTGAAGGCTGCTTATGCGCGCGCGGCCAGCGCGTATTTCCTGCAGGCGGATTATTCCTGCCGTCATCCGCTCACGGCGCGGGTGCTGGAAACACTCTGGCAGTTGCCCGCACGCGCGTCGGACTGTGCCGATGCCCTGCCTTTTTTGCTGGACACCGAGGATGGTGCGAGTCTCATCAGCACGATCTCTCCCTCGCGAGTGGCCGCCGTACATCTCCTGTTTGCCGGCCCCAGCGGCCACAGCTTCAGTCGTTTCGGGCATGTGGGTTTGCGTCTGCTGGTGTGCGCCCCACAGCGCACCGTGGTGGATGAGCACTGTGATGAAGATCTGTTCGACCATGTGGCTCTGGGCTTTCGCGCCGCTGTGCATGAGCTGGATCTTTCACTCTGGAAAGGTATCAGCGGCGGCTATCCCGTGCGGCTTTATGCTGGCTCGTTCATGCAGACCTACAGCGATTACACCACCGATGAATTCCGTTCGCTTTCATCGCTGCCCCTGAAGCTGGATGCGGCGCAGCGTGATTTGCTGGTGCGCGGTCTGGCAGAAGTGCATTGGGCCTACGAAAACGATTACCGCTTTTTCTCGCGCAACTGCGCCAGTGAATTGTCCTGGCTGCTACGGGTGGTCAGTGCAGTCAGCGGGGCGGAGCCCGCATGGCTGGATGGCAGCAATGTCCGGCCGGATCGCTTGTTCCGGCGCGCCATGGCTGCACCAGCTTTTGCGGCTGAGGTGATGCATGATCTGGCGGCGGCTGAGCGCCAGGGGTTTTATTTTCCGCAGAGCGGGCCTTATTACCAGTTGGCGCTGGATACCCTGCAGCAGCGCTTGTCGCTACCACAGGCCATGGATTTTCCGGCGTTCCAGAAGCTGGATGCAGAATCGCGCCGTCGGCAGATTTATGCGCCGGCCATTACCGCGCTGGAGGAACCCGCCCTGCCAACGGCTGCGCGTCGTGCGCATGCGGCGCTGGTGCTGGAGTCCTGGATGGAGCGGCATCAGCGCCGCGAGCTGCTGGCGGCGGTTGCCCGCTACTATCTGGATATGACTCAGCTCTTGCTGGGCAAGACCAACTATTTTGATGAGCAGGAGCGCGCCTTGCTGTCACATTGTCTGGAAGGTTTCCGGCAGGCCGATGGCGTGGGGCGCTCCGGCATGGGGGTGCCGGCTGCGCCGGTCTTGCAGGAGTCGGGCTGCGATATGCGTGCGCCTGCTTTGAGTGGCGCCTTGGCAAAGCTGCTGCAGATAGCGCCGCCATTGGAAAATCATCAGCAGAAGCTGGCGGAGTTGCAGACAACGGTGGCAACCGTGAACTGGCTCCTGCCTTTGTCGGGTTGGCTTGCAGAAAGTGGAGCAAGGATTCAGGAGGTGGAGAAATGAAAAAGCTATGGATTTTTAGCTTGCTGCTCGTGGCGAATACGTCGGCCTTTGCCGATGACGATAAAGCCGCCAAGGCGCGTGCTGCGTTCGAACGCATGGATCAACAGGATTTCCGCGATGGCATAGAGGCTGCGAACAACTGCACGAGGAATCGTGACTTTGAGTGCGCACAACAGCATCTTGATGAAGTGAAAGAACTGCTCAATAACAGCATGGACGATATGGTGTATGCCATGGCTGGCCAGAATTTGCAGCGCGAGAAAGATCAGGTGGCCCTGGAGCTGCGTTTGCAGCGCGAGGCGGAAGAAAGGCAGCGGCTGGAACAGCAACGCTTGGAGCAGCAACGTTTGGCAGCAGAAGCCGAACGTCGGCGTCAGCAGCAGGCCGCGCAGCAACAGGACGGTTTTCAGTGGGGTAAATTTGCTGCATTGGGGGCAGGTGCTCTTGCGGGTGGAGCCGCCAAGCTGCCCGCGGACATGCAGGTGAAAGTGCTTTCGGGAATAGCCAATGACAGCAGGGCAGGCCAGAACGGCATTTCCAATTTCCAGGGGGCGATCTCCAGCACGGCTCCGTCTGGTGCCGGCGCAACGAGTACAGGCGCTGGCGCCGGCGGTGCTGACGAAGCCGCACGCAATCGTGCCATTGCCAATCGTTGCGCTGCGTCGGCGAAAAGCTATGCGCCCTGGAACGACCCGCAGGTGGATTCTTTCTGCCAGATGGCGGCGATGGACAAGTGCCTGGTGGACGCCGGCATCACGGCCTATGAGCCGGAACGTCGCCAGGTCTGTACTGTGCTGAAGGGAACGCTGCAGACAACGGGGGGAAGTATTTCTGCGTGCGCGCCCTGCAACTGAGGGCCGCTGCGGCAATAAAAAGAGCAACAGGGAAAGGCCCGGCATTGCCGGGCTTTTTTACGCCTACCGGAGTGCCTGTGTCGCAACAGGCGCTTTCAGCAGAAGTGCCGGCAGGCAGGATGACACCACGCCGCAGAATGCCATCACGCAGACCAGGGGCAGGGCCGTGCCGTCATGCCAGAGGCTCATGCTGGCGCCGGTGAGGGTGGCCAGCGTGAATTGCAGCGCGCCCATGAGCGCAGATGCCGTGCCGGCCTTGCTGCCCTGGTCGGCCAGGGCGGCAGCGCCGCCATTGGGCGCGATGAGCCCCATGCTGGAGACAAAGATGAAGAACCCTGTGAGCAGCCAGGGCAGGGTGGCGAGTTTCAGCGCTGTCAGCAGCGCCAGCACGAGGCCGGCACCGGCCGCTATGAAAAGCCCGGCCTGCAATATCCTTGTCATGCCATGGCGGCGCAGCAGCATGACATTGAGTTGCGAGGCGGCGATGAGGCCGAAGGCATTGGCGCCGAACATCCAGCCGTATTGCTGGGGCGTGAGGCCGTGCAACTGCATTGCCACGAAAGGCGAGCCGGCGATATAGGCAAACATGCCGGAGAAGGCGAGGCCGCTGGACAGTGTGTAGGCCATGAAGGGGCGGTGGCGCAGCAGCTTGCCGTAATTTTCCAGCACGTGTCCGAGTTGCAGGGGTTCGGCATGCTTCGTGTCATGGCTTTCCGCCAGGGTTTTCCAGATGGCGAAAAGACAGAGCGTCGAAAACAGTGCGAGTACGGCAAACAGCGCCCGCCAGCTCGCCACCTTCAGCAGGAAACTGCCCAGCAAGGGCGCGAGTATGGGCGCGAGCCCCATCACCAGCATGAGCAGGGAAAACATTTTTGCGGCTTCCTGCGGTGCGCACCGGTCGCGCACCACGGCGCGCGCAATCACCATGCCGGCACAGCCGCCGAGACCCTGCATGAGGCGCCACAGCACCAGGGCCTCGATGCTTTGGGCAAGGGCGGCGCCCACCGAGGCGCTGGCAAACAGCGCAAGACCGAAATACAGCGGCGGCTTGCGCCCGAAACGATCACTCACCGGGCCATAGAAAAGCTGGCCCAGCGCCACGCCGATGAAAAAGGCGGCGAGGGTGAGTTCGACACGGCCGAGTGCCGAGAGGTCGGCGGCAATTGCCGGAAAGCCGGGCAGGTACATGTCGATGGAAAGCGGCGCAATCGCAGTGAGTGCGCCCATCAGGATGATCCAGCCGGGAATGTGGGGCGATGCGGACATGGCAGCTTCTGTCGTGTAGCGAAAAGGCCGGCTACCTTGCAAAACCGGGTGATTGAAAACAAGCGCCAGCACCTGCCAGCGGCAAAACCCGTTCTGCCCCGTAGGAGCGGCTTCAGCCGCGAACCTTTGTTGCCCATGGGGCTGCTGGGTTCGCGGCTGAAGCCGCTCCTACGGGAGCAGGTTTTCAATAAGCCAGCGTGAAACGCCGGCGCGAATGCTGTGGTGATTCCAGTTCGTCGATCATGGCCACGGCGTAGTCGGGCAGCGAGATGCGGCTTTCACCCTTGGCGTCCACCAGCAGTTCGTCTCCACCGAGCCGGAAGCGGCCGGTGCGCTCGCCCGGTTCGATGAGGGCGGCGGGACTGAGGAAGGTCCAGTCCAGTTCTTTTTCAGCGCGCAGGTGCTGCAGGGTTTCGCGCACGGCTTTCGCGGCCTCCTTCCAGGCATCGGGGAAGTCCGGTGTATCCACCACGTCCATGCCGCCGCCTGGCACCTTGAGGCTGCCGGCCCCGCCCACGACCAGCAGGCGCTTTACGCCGGCCTGCTTGGTGGCGGCAATCACGCTGTCCGTGCCGCGTATCTGCCTGGCGGGCAGATCACTGTCGCCCCAGCCGGGATTGAAGGCACTGATCACCGCATCCGTCCCCTTGAGCCGGGTGGCGAGGGCGGCGGTGTCGTAAACGCTGCCGGCCACGATGCTGAGCTTGGCGTGGGGAGCGATCTTTTCCGGATGCCGCACGATGGCGGTCACATGGTGTCCACGGGCAAGAGCTTCCGTGAGGATGTGCTGGCCGATCTGGCCGCTGGCTCCGATAAGGGCGATATGCATGGTCTTTCTCCTGTGGGCCCCAGAGGGCCGTTATGGTGGAGTAACTCTAGCTACTTCACGGTTTCGCGATTAGCCTCCGGCTTTGTCCTTCTTATTGAAGTAAATCTTAACAATAGGGTTTTGCAGGAGCGGCTTCAGCCGCGAACCCCGCCGTCAGC